>CAUPNA010000250.1:0-3137 GCA_963512475.1 uncultured Undibacterium sp. | reverse complement strand
TTCTTCGACCAGTTCTAGATTTATTTCTGTCGCATCTGGATTGTGCTCAATCTCTTGACAAATTTGGGCGGCATATTCAAAACCATACATGGCGAGACTACCTTTGAGTTTGTGGACAATGCTGGCGGATGCTAAACTATTTTCTTCTGAGATTGCTTGCTTCAAATCATCGATGAATTGCAAACGTGAAGCGATAAAACCTGTGATATCGGCGAGCAGATTCCTATGAATAGGTACAGGTTTTATGTTTTGATCATCACATATCGATTGTGACGATAAACCTTCCAATAATTGGATCAAACTGGCCGTCGACGCAGGCTTACTCATACATAGGTCAAAACCAAGTGCGAGAAAACGGTTTTGGCTGTCGATACCATCATCAGAAGAAAAGGCCACAATCACGCTTGGCATTTGCCTTCTAGCTTGTTGCAGAGCACGGATTGCTTGCATCGCCTGTATGCCACCCATGATAGGCATTTCAATGTCCATAAATATCAAGTTTGGGCGAAACGCTAAGCAACTTTCCAAGGCGAGTCGACCGTTGAGTGCGGTTCGTATCTGAGTCCCGTACTGTGATAGCTGACGTGAAATGACCTTACAGTTATACGTATCGTCATCCACGACCAAGATCTGGATCGAATCAGAGAGGCTTGTACTTGGAGTCTTTCTTTGCTGTACTTCTTCAGTAATAGGTATGAGAGTCGAATTTGGATTGTTGACGACATTCGTGTCGGTGTCGGAATTGAGCGTTAGAGTCAGAGTCGTACCAGATGATTCTGAGGTAAGCATTGACAGCTTGCCGCCTTGAACCGCAGCAATCAAATGCGAGGAATAAGTGCCAAGTCCGCTACCTTCCACTTTGCCTTGCGTGACATATTTTTCAAAAAAGCGATCACGTAAATTCGCTGGAACTGCCGTGTCGTTGTGGATACTTAAATGCACATAGTCTGTTGCGTGTAAGTCTAGGGTGACAGTTGAACCATCGCTTGCCGCTTCGATGGCATTTTTGAGAATATTGGCGACGCATGAGTAACAGAGTTCAGCGTTGGCGGCTGCATATACTGGAGACTGTGCGCACCGAAATTCGATGATGACTTGTTTAGAATTAGCATGGACTCGTAAGTCTTCAATCGCGGTGAGAGTAATGGCTTTGAGGTCAACTCGCTCTGGCCTAAATTGGTAACTACCATTTTCCATACGATAAAGGTCGAGCGAGAGATTGACCATACTGAGCGCGCGGCGCGCAGCATTTTCGATTAGGTTCAACAGTGCTTCTTGTTCTGGTTCTACAGGGTGATTTGCTCGTACGAGAGCTGGTGTTGCCGCAATACTTGCTAAAGGTGTTTTTAGGTCATGCCTCGCAATGCGTTCCGCATCCTCACGAGCGCGTATCGCTCGGGTAAGTGCAGTATTTTTTTCATCAAGCTCAACAGCGCGGGATGCCAATTCGCGGCGCAATCGTTCTGAGCACATCATCAAGAATGCCGTAGTGCCAATTACCGGTAAGATCGATGCACTCAAGGGCGTTAATACATTGATGATGCTGTCAGAGACGAGGATTGAACTGACGTCGCGCATCATGATGGAAAAGTAAAGTGCACGAAAAATCATAAAGGAAGTCAGCAACAAGAGTATGCCAGCCAATGTGACACGACCTATTTCTAGGTGGGATTGTCGATGCTGGAGCAGACTTCGTGCCGAACCCAACATCGCGATAGCCCAACCGATGGCGGCGATGACGACGCGTACCCACAGAATTGGATAGACCCAGGTGAAGAAACTCAAAGCGAGTGTCGCCACAAGTGCTGGCGCAAACAGCCAAGGATTATCTGGAAGATGATCAAAGCGCCGAACGGAACGCCAATACAAGGTAAATCCGACAAGCAAACAAGCATTGCCAACGGGAAGCACAAGCCAAGCCGAATCTGGGCTTTGTGCTGCAAGTAAGATCGTGCCACCTGCTGCTAGTAAGGTACCGATACGCCAATCGTCCGCGGCTGGTCGGATGTTGGTAGATAAACCTCGATTCATTAAACCTAGGATGCCGCCATTGAGTAAGGCAAACGCAGTTGCTAAGATGAAGGCGGTTCGAGGGTCCATGATCGTAAGTTTCTTGTGCCAAGCGACAAATGCTTAGTAAGATCATTCAAATTGTGGTCTGTGTCAAGTTTGAAATCCGGCTAGAGTTTTTTAAGAACGTCATCATGCAGCTGGTTACGAAATCTTGTTACGAGCGTCTTTCGACTGATTGGCTTTCATTGAACTCTTGGTTAAACAAATGGTTTTAGGTGGCAAGACGGCGATTTTCGGGACTTCTTTTTTTCTGCGTGTGGAAGCGATTTTCTGAGCGGAATAACGCCCATCTTTAAGACCATGTCCTGCGCCCAGTGCCGACGAAAAAAAGCCCGGTGTACTCCCGGGCTTTAGCGCTAGTTTCTAGCAGAGACTATAGCTGAGATTTTGTGTGCTTACCACTTCATCTCACCTTTGTTCACTTTGGCACCAATGTCTAACGACAGTCCTCCTTCGGTCAGTTTTGGGTAAGACTGTTGCATCGCTTTGATCAGCGACGCACTGTCTTTACTTGTTGCGAGATTTTTTTCAAAAGTTTGTAAGTACGTTTTTGTAAACCTGATCGCGCTCGCATCGACGGTTGTGCCTGCACTCATGTGACCCGGAACAACTAGTTCTGGCTTCAAGGCTGCCATGTCATCTAATTGTGCGATCCACGCTGTACGTTCGGCGCTAGTTTGTGTGTCGGCCGTCCACACATGCATATTGCCGAATACACCAATATTCCCGACGATGGTTTTAATCGATGGAATCCACGCATAAGGGCGGTGCGCGAGTGCACCTGTCGTGCCATGAATCTCAATTTTTTGGCCTTCGAGTTCTAATGTGTTATTGCTCATTGACTCTGGTGCGATCGGTGTACGCGGCGCATTCGAACCCATTTTAGGACCCCAGAACGCTACTTTAGCTGCCATTTTTGCGCGCAGTTTTTCAAGCACCGCAGGCGTGCTGACGACCTTCGCTTGTGGAAAAAATTCTTTCAGTGTCTCTACACCAAAGTAATAGTCAGGATCTGCCTGGCTAACATAGATGATGCTCAGTTGTTTGCCACTATCGAGGACGTT
>CAUPNA010000249.1:0-3147 GCA_963512475.1 uncultured Undibacterium sp. | reverse complement strand
GATTTTTTTTGCATAGGCCGCCACACCGCCGCTTGCCAGAAACGCCTGGTAGGCTTGTTGCTCGGTGTGAACCTGAAAGTCCGCTTCGAAGGGGCTCACGATGAGGCAAGAAGCATTGAATTGACGACGTAAACTAGCGATGGCTGGGGTATTGCCAAAGACGTCGGTTGCTATTAAAACGGTGGCGCGCATTGCAGCTAAATTCAGTGAAAACTGAAGTGAAAATCAGAAGAGGGCGCAGAGTAGCCGACATCAAGGCAAAAGGCAAGTTGGATTTAGTATTGATTGTTCTTGGACCCAGTGTTTTAGGTGGTGTATGAGGCGGCGGTCGAGGTAACGCTAGACGCTGTATAATCGCGTTTTTTTAAGCCAGTACAAAGTATGCAGGCGTCTATTCAGAGAGTAAAAATAGTATGAAATTTTCTTGGTTGTTGGTGATGGGTTTGTGTGTATTGAGTTTGAGTGGATGTCAGCGTAGCGATGGGCCTGCTGCGCAGGAAAATTTGGCACGCGGTTCAGCGCAGGTTCGCGAACTCAAAATGATAGATGAAGTACTAGGCGGTGGAACGGAAGCCCGAACGGGAAATGCGGTGACGGTTCATTACACAGGCTGGTTATACGATGTGCGCCTTGCTAACTTGCAGGGTAGTAAATTTGATAGCTCACTAGATCGTGGCACCCCATTCACTTTTACGCTTGGCGCTCAACAAGTGATTAAGGGATGGGATGTTGGCGTCGCTGGCATGCGCGTAGGTGGAAAACGTCGCTTGATTATACCTAGCGACATGGCCTACGGTAGTGGTGGTCGTGGTCCAATCCCAGACAATGCGGCTTTAGTATTTGAGGTCTTGCTAGTTGATGTGAAATAGCTTTCGCTTTAGATAAAGTACGTTTGTTTAGATAGTCACAGGCTGATCGGGTATGCGAAAATACTGATCAGCCTTTTTTATAGGTAGATTATTTTTTGCGCAGTTTCGCAAAATCTTCTGGTTCCCAAGCACGCATCGCCATCAACAATCCTATGCCTTCACGTTTCTTTAAAGGTGATTGCAAACTCTCTGCATGCAACTCTGCGAAGCGGCGTTTTAATTGACGTAACTCCGTTTGTAACTTCATGGCGGCAACTTCCGTGAGCATGCCATGAGTGAAAATAAAGTTCTCTTTGGCTTGATGAAAATGCGCATCCAAAAAATCAGGCAAGCCTTCTTTCTTAAAGTAAGTTTTGATCGGACCTTGTGGCAGCCAGTCAAAGTCGCGGCTGATATTGAGGCGGATGCGATTGCCGGGTAATAAACTGATTAAGCCGAGCTGATCAAGCTTCAATAATTTTTTTAAGCAATTCGTTTCGCCTAATTCATACACTTGCAGCATGTCTTGCATGCTCCAGTGATTGATAGCGCACACTGCAACCAGTAATAGCTGATTATCAGAGACCAATTCTTTTTCTTGCAAAGCAGTTAGTGTGCTTAATTTTTCCTGAGCCAGGCTGGATTCCTGTGTCAATTCAGCGAGACTAAAGCCCAGGTAATGGCCGATCTGAATTACTCGTTCTAAACTGATCATCGTATCGCTGCTGTCAGCGAATAAGCGTTTTATACTGGCTTCTGACAATTCCAAAGCCTGTGCCAAATCGCGGTAGGTTTTACCTTGCAATTTGAGTTGGTGCTTAATGGTTTTGAGTAGTTGTGTGATTTCTGTCATGGATTTGAAAGATCGTGTTTGTAGATGCATTTTCGGATCAGCGTAGCCTTCATCTTAAGCCAAAAACCACGTACGAAGTATCACTGAGTGCAACTTTGCTTTGAAAACATCGCCACTTTGTCTAATTTTCTGTGCGTAAGAAAAATGCTTGGGCATGCTGTGCTTCCGGATTTATTTTTTTTAAGATCATGATGAAAACAGTACAAAAAATCTTGCCCGCTATCTTTGTTTTGCTTTTGTGTGGGGTATTTGCATGGCATGGCCCTATCGCGCAACTGAGTAATTATCATGCCTTTGCCGATCAGACCACATTGGGAGCTATTCCTCATGCAATCGATGTATTGAGTAATCTTGCTTTTGTGGGTGCTGGGTTGTTTGGTTTGTTCCTAGTTTTGTCCAACTTATCTCTAACCGAACGAGGCCTTTCATATTGGGCGTATTTGAGCTTTTTTGTCTGGATTTTGGTCACTAGCCTTGGGTCAGCGTTTTATCACTGGGCGCCAGACGATCAACGCTTGTTCTGGGACCGATTGCCCATTGCTTTGGCGTGTGCGTCCTTGTTGGCCGCAGTACGTGCCGATCTTGTGCCAGGTATGAACCGGCGAAAGGCCTTACTTGAATTGAGGTTCTTTATCGGCTGTGCGATTTTTTCGGTTGCTTGGTGGCTGCAGACTGCGGATTTGCGTTGGTATTTGTTGTTGCAGATTTTGACTTTGCTGTTGATCCCAATTTGGCAGTTCGTTTATGCCGCACCTATGCGCCAACGTCGTTTATTTGGTGTCGCGATTATGTTGTATGTGTTGGCGAAGATTTGTGAAAGCTTCGATCACGCTATTTTGCTACATCTGGGATTTATCAGCGGGCATAGTTTGAAACATGTTTTGGCTGCGCTGGCGGCTGCGTGGATTGCATGGTCTTTGCAAAAAGCAAATCTAACTCATTAGTTTGTTTTTGCGCGATTCGTCAATGACACGCCAGCTATCACCAACAAACCGCCGACCACCATAGAAATTAAAATCGGCTCGTTCAACATCAAGGTGCTCAGACCAACGCCGAACACAGGTACTAAGTTATTGAACACCGCGGTGCGCGCTGGGCCTATGGTTTTGACTCCCTCGTAGTACCAGACGAATCCAATGACGGTACCGAAGATGCCGAGGAAAGCGATAGCACTGAGAACTTGCCAACTAAGTTTAGCCGTGTCGAGCAAAGGTATTTGATTGATTGCGCCTATAGAGAGTAAGAGTAAACCCCAAAGGGACGCATAGGTGGTGGCCGCTATCGGGCTCAGTCCTTTTAGTGCTTGTTTGCCTAAAATGGTGTACGCCGTCCAAGAGCATACAGCACCCAACATGAAGAGTTCACCCGCGCCCATCGAACTTGAAACATCGTGTACTACATGGACTAAGTCACCGCGAGTGATAACAATCGCTGCGCCGACAAAGG
>CAUPNA010000248.1:0-3239 GCA_963512475.1 uncultured Undibacterium sp. | reverse complement strand
GAGAAGACGACACGCTTTGGATCAATCAAGCAGGTGATCTCTACGCAGGAAATACGCCCAAAAAAGTGCTGGAGCTCGATGAGAACAAGATAGACTGGCTATCAGGACGAATCTTCAATATACAAAAAAATGGCGACGCTTGGTACTGGCAACGTCGCGTCAATAATCGTTTAGAACTCCAGCAGAAGAAAGACTATCAATCACCAAAAATCATCGTAACCACAGACAGCTACCACTTCGATGTCAGTAAGACTGGCGTTTACTATCATCAATCACCACCGCAAAATGTCGATATTTATCGGACGGCGATGAATCAGTAAAGATGCTGCTTTTTTTCAAGATATGGGTTCCTCGGTTGAGGATTCCAAAAACCTAATCGGATAGCAGAAATAGTAGCTTGCGGCTGAACAAAGTGAAGCCCAACATAGAGCTTCACCTTGTCTTTTCGGTTTAAATCTGAACACTACATTTATACGAACATACATCCGCTACTCCTACCTACGGCGCTAAAGATTCCTTCACTCCCCAAGTCCTTAACCACGAACTTGAAAGCCGATTTCTTAGAACAAAAATCGTTTTTTGTCGTAAAGTGTTGTGCATAGAAGATACTGCAAGCCAAAACATTGTCGCTTTGCTTCGAATAGGTATTCCCAGCATGGCTCTAATTGTGTCATTAGCTTACCCCAGAACACTAGGATCAAATCCGTCTCTATTTCAAGCAAGTTAACGGCTTGTTTTTCTACTCTTATTCTAAATTTAATCGAGAAAAGGTCTCATTATTTTCAATCCTAATCCACACATACAGACCATAAAACTCGCAAATGGTGAGTCGTGTTTTGTCATTGATAATGCACTGTCAGATCCAGACTTTTGGTTTAAGGTCGCGCTTGAACAAGCGGATGATTTCACGCTTGCTGGCAATGCTAAGTTCCCCGCCTATCCCGGTGTCGAGCTGCATATGTCTGACGAAATCAACGAAGCAATCACTCAATTTTTCTTGCAACATATTCGCACTAAACTCAATGCACGTCGTTTGATTCACGCGGTCTCTAGGTTTTCGATGATGAGTTTGCAGTATGATCAACTGCGTCCAGCGCATTGTTTATGCCACCGAGATCTTGGCGGCCCAGAAGGTTCAATGAGAGGAGCTTCTGTTTTGTATTTATTTAAGGACGAAAGTCTGGGTGGAACCAGCTTTTATGTGCCCAAGAAATCAGAAAAAGAAACTGCATCGCTAGTACACGATTCATTGCATATGACCGCGCAATATTTTGAAGAAAAATACGGTGTTGAACAAAAATATATGCAGGGATCGAACGCGTATTTTGAACAAATCGGATCGGTACCCGCAAAGTGGAATCGTATTATTTTTTACGATGGCAATATTCATCATACTGCCGACATCGTCGATGAGAAGAAACTGAGCAAAGATCCATCTGTGGGCCGGTTAACAATGAATGGTTTCTTTACTTGCACTAAGAGAGCTAGCTAGTGTTCGAATTAACGGGCGCCGTTAGGCGTCCCGGTGAATTAGGGCTTAGACCGCATTTCACGACGAGCACTGAAGGCAATCACGACAGCGAAGGTGGACTCTATGGCGGCGCCTGCAAAGGCGCTGACGTATGGATGTGCCTTGGATGTGACCAACAAATAGGCAGCCAATGCAAGTACAGCACCGCACACCCAATAAGTGCGCAATCCATACACGCTGTGAAAAGTAAAGAAGCGACCTCCAATGATCAGCAGCATTGCGGGAAAGAACCACTGGATGTTCGCTATAGAAACGGCGTAAGCGACGGGAAGGCTAAATATTAGCCAAACAGTGTTCTCGGCTGCGAGCGCTGCCAGCGGATTTGACTTGTTGTGCTTGCCTGTACGACCAAGGGCTTTGCAGAGCAAAACACCTGCCGGGTGGATGAGCATGCCCCCAACAAATAAAGCCCACACCGCATTGGCAGTGGATATCTGAAGTGCAATAACGCCCGCAACCGCCCAAGCGAGCGCGGACGCGAACATACCAGGAGCACCTGATAGATACGCGATGCGCATGTCGCGTTGCGCTTCAGCAGTTGTCATATTTTGATTTGGCATGGTTGACATGTAGGTAGGATGCTGCGGTCTAACGTTGAGGTGCCGGGATCGCCGTCACCAATAAATTAATAAAGAATATGATCGTTGATGGCGATTCCCCGTCGACCATATAATTATGTGGCTGTAGATTCATCAGGACATATCTTTTGCAAAAGTCCTAGGATAACTCTTCCGTCATCATCTAGTCTATCTTCCGCAAGATCAAGCGCTGTGAGTCCCATCCAACCCGAGCATTTTGGATTTGCTCCAAGTTGAAGAAGTAATTGAGCCATCTCGATAGAACAAGTCTCCACAGCGTATCCCAATGGAGCGTGATCTTGCCATCCTTCGCATCCGCTTGTCCATTAACATCAGCACCTACACTTACTAGATATTCAACCATACCAAGTTGATTATTACCCGCAGCAAAATGCAAAGGCGTTCGTCCGCAGATATCTATCGCATTGATAGCACATCCTTGCGACAGAAGAGATTTGACTGCTAAGAGGTCACCAGCCTCTGCCGCCTCATGTAACCGAGTATCAACATCGGTTTCTGGAGAAATACTACCTAGCCGCATAACTTGTTTTAAAGTGAAAAAACCAACGTTAACACATTCTTGAATTTTTATCAATAAAGTTGCAAACCTCTCAAACCCCGCGCCACGTCTTGCTCTTTTGTGTTATACCTGCTTAAAACAGGTATAACAGAAGGAATCATTTGCGCCGTTTGAATCTTGGATTCCAAGTGTTATTCTCGGCTATTAAAGTCGTAAACTAAGCGCTATATTTTACGCCACTTCGCGAAGCATCCGATCGAGCCGGATCGAAACTAAAGTCGTAAACACACACTCGATTTCCTCCTTAATTTTGATTTTTTCTTCAATTAAAGTCGTAAACCAGGAATATCGAAAAAAGTTGTAGCGCCGAAGCTTCACGCAAATCGGCATATTTATCTTCAATCCAGCACTCGATTTCATGTGATTGGTAAAGTTATTCATTAGTTTGCTGTTAATTAATCCACCACACTGTTAAACAGCGCAGTTATTTTTCCAGTTTTTGTTAGTTTCAGCACACTGGAAAAATGCTTCAATACGTTTCGGGCTAAGGCTGTAAAGAAATGTGTATGATAAATATCCGCAGTGATTACTGGAAAGTGTTGCACGCTGT
>CAUPNA010000247.1:0-3340 GCA_963512475.1 uncultured Undibacterium sp. | reverse complement strand
GCTTTTCGCCATCCTGTACATGGCTTGGTGGATGCCTTGGTCATGGTCAAGTGGCTTGCCGACTAATATTGAATTCGCGTCTTCAAACTAAATCAATTTATCTGCAAACATCTTACGTGCCTTCGCCACCTTTGGTGCCACCACAAACGAACAGTAACCTTGTTGCGGATGCTGGCGGAAATAGTTTTGGTGGTAAGCCTCGGCCAGATAAAAATGCGGTGCCATGCTCAACTCAGTGACGATAGGATCATCCCAAATACTGGTCATTTTTTGCATGATCACCTGCGCGATGTGCTGTTGTTCAGCGTCATGATAGTAAATCACCGAACGATATTGCGTACCACTGTCAGCGCCTTGACGATTGAGCGTAGTCGGATCGTGAATCGTGAAAAAAATCTCTAAGATATCGGCATAACTTATCAAGGCCGGATCAAAGCGCAAACGCACGACTTCTGCATGTCCGGTCGTACCGGTGCAAATTTGCTCATAAGTCGGATTATGGATTTTCCCGCCGCAATAGCCGGATTCAACACTATTAATCCCACGAATCTGTTGGAAAACTGCCTCGGTACACCAAAAACATCCCCCACCTAAAGTCGCTGTTTGTAGTGTTTGTTCGTTCATGGCTATTCCTTCATTGTTAATAGTTAAATCACATCGATTGATCAATGCAAAGCTTTTTTGATTAATTTGAGTTTTCTTTTTTTATTTTCATTTTTTGTGAAATCTGATAAGTTCTTACGAAATTACATAATTTATTATCAACTACACTGCGAGCATTCTCGATGAAATCTAAATTTAATTTTCGACAAGCAGGCATATCCGCACTATCCGCCTTCTTATCAGCCATGTTATTGGGCTTGTCTGGATTCTATCAAGGTTCACTAAACTTGATTTATTTCACAGTTTTCTTTTTCGTTATGCTTGGTATGGAGAGGTTTGTTACTGGCATTTTCAACATGATTTCACCCATCCAAGTAAAACAAGTTAATTCCAAGAATCTCGAAAACAAAGCGATTGTTGCAGAGTTTTTCAAGTAGTCGCAAAACAACAATCACTTTTTAGTATTTTTCTGCCAATACTCAAGCCGCCTTCAAGCAGGTAAAATGCGGCATGCAAAATTTTGACGACGAATCCATAGTAAGAATAGAAGACGATTTATCTGATCAGAACGATTTAAGTCTCAAGTCTTACTTCAAATCCAGTTTAACTCCCGACGATGTTGTTGCTCTCGCCCCTTTGCGGCGCGCGCAGCCTATGCTGCAAGCATTCACCGCATTATTCCACGGCGGCATCAATAGTGTCTTAATGCGCCTGCTGGTCTTGCGCGAATTGACCGCGGATGTCGACTCGCCGTCCCTAAGTCGCGCCGATATTAATGCAAAGCTCGGCTATCTAGAGCCAGAAGCGCTCGAAACTGTATTGACGCGTTTGCGCAGCACCGGACTCTTGGTCTGGGATGCGAGTCAATCTGTGTATCGCATTGCACCGATGGCGCGCAATGTCTTAGCGGCGATTGAATCCCTGATTCAAGTTGAACAGCAAGACGATCCGTCCGAAGTCAGCTATATGTTGACTCAAGTTGCGGGGGCGCAAGCTGTCGGTGGCGTGTCGGTTGAACAGCTACACCATTTACTTGGACGCTTGATCGAACTGACTGAAGAATTCTCCGATGCGATTGCCTCAGGCTCAGAGTTCCAACTGCGCACCGCACAGCAGAAATGGCATACCGCCTGTGATTGGGTAGAAAAAGGCTCGCAGATTATTCATGCGATTACCAATGATAGTCGAGCCGATTCTGCGACACACCGAGCAGCACAAGCAATTGGTCGAGCGCAAAGTGCACTGCTGAATATGCAAGGCATGTTCTCACGCGCTTTAAATCAAATCGAACGTCAACGCGTGCATTTAGGTCAATCGGGTTTATCAACGACCGATATCAAGATGTGGTTACTGCAACGTGAAGATTTAGCTTCGCTCGCCGATGGCGCTTTATCGCATCCAGTGACACCGCACTTCATTACGCCATCTGAAATGATCGACGTGGCGGAAAGCGAATTGCTTAGCCATCGCAATTCAGCGGTCTTAGGTGTATTGCCGACCGGTGAAAATGCGCCATCGATTGCGAATGATAATAGCGAAGCTTTGTTAGAGCTCGATCATTGGTTAGACTTGCTCGGCAAAATTGATGGCAAGTCCTATGATCCAGAGACCAAGAAACACAAACCGCTACAAGACTATTTATTGCCCGCCAGCTTCGCGATTGCCTCGTATCGTGCTTCGCTATTGCCATTAATCGGTGACGCGAATGAAGCCTCGTTGCAAGGTGCAACTGCAATTCTGGCACGCTTGCCTTTGACATTTAGCTCCAAAGACAAAATGCGCAAACTATCAGATCCACACATCGCGGCAATCTCTGTTGCTAGCTTGGTGCCTTTGAATATGCCGCAGGATGATACCCATGAATAAGTTCCAAACCTCTCAACACAGAGACACAGAGATAGGGAGAAAGGCAAGAGGAACTCTGTGCGTTCTCAGTGCCACTGTATCTCTGTGGTTAATGGTTTTAAAAAAAGAGATTTCCCATGACTGAAGATGCACAAATCCTTATCGCCCGTTTGTTGGCGCATCAGACTTTACGTCGTGAAGACAAGTTAGTAAAACGCGCTTTATCGGACGAGATTTTCCGTAGCGACATCGACACCCGCCTAAAAGCATGCGGCATGAAGTTTGTTGATAATGTTTACGCCGATCATGTCACGCTGGCATTGACGCGTGATAGCGAATCGAAAGTGTTCGGCACCAAGGACACCTGGCAGAATAATAATTTTGGCCTGGCACGCGATGGCGTAGCTCTGTTGGTAGTGTTGTGGTCGCTGATTATTTTGCCGAAACGCGAACGCCAAGAAGCACATCAAATGGCACAAGAAAATCAGAATGATATGTTCGGAAAAGAGAAGCCCTTGCCGCGTGCCGAAGATACCTCGATTGGTATTTCGTATCGCACTTTACTCGCTGACTTTGGCGAGAAATTGGGTAAGAAAACTCGTATGGATATGAATCTAGGCCAACTTTCGCGTCTGGGATTTATAGAGCGCAAAATGGATCTGATTATGGAAGGTCCTTTGCTAGATTTATTGATGGATACCGATGCTTTGAAGGATCGCATTATCAACGGCGCGCTCTCGGATATTTTCCATATTCCTATGCCACGCACGCCAGCGGTGATCGAAGCGGAGCGTTTGGCGAGCGAAGAAGCCAAACATGCATTGACAGAAGAAGTAAAGCTGTCCGAACAAAATACAGAATAAAAGCTTGAACCGCAGAGGCGCAGAGAACG
>CAUPNA010000246.1:0-3388 GCA_963512475.1 uncultured Undibacterium sp. | reverse complement strand
TGTCGTCTGTAAAACATCTCTTCATAAGAAAATAACAATGAATCAAAATCTCAGCATCGACGAATATGATGCACTGGAACAAATTACCAAGTTACCTAGAGGCGCTCGCCCGAGTGCGTGCATTTCGCGTAACTCCAAGCGTTTAGTCGGGATCAAATTAATTTCGCATAAGCGTGATGGTAGTTTTGAATTAACCGACACTGGCAAACAAGTTTTATTTATCAAACAATGTATTGATGGATTGCGTGCAATTGCAGCTGATCCCGAATTCATCTTGAGTGGTCCGGTCGCGACTTTCTTAGGTAAAAAAGCGCATATTGAAGTGGATGCCAACAGCGGTAAAAATGTTATCACCGCACGTGGTCTTGAATGTCTGGCAGATATTGAAGCGACCAACGCTTCTTCGAAAAAATACTAAAAATTAATCTCAATATTTTTTAATTTTTTTGGCTGCGACGGCGCCGACCAGATAGGTAAGCGCCGAGCAAAGCTAAACCAGCTAAGCCCGCCATCGTGCTATCACCAAAACGAATATACGGTGTCAATCCCTGCATACCCTGCACTTGCCCAGCCAGCGTGCCCAATGTCAAAGCGGGTAACTGAGAGACGACCTCGCCGCGCGAATTGATGATCGCCGTTGCGCCGGTATTGGTAGAACGTAGCATAGGACGTCCAGTCTCCAAACTACGCATTTGCGAAATTTGCAAATGCTGAGGGATCGCGATTGAATCTCCGTACCAAGCCAGATTCGATACATTCAATAAAATACTGGCAGCACCTTGTGGCGTGCGCGCTTGTGCCCGCAATTGGAGCGAGATTTCATCCCCAAATAAATCTTCATAACAAATATTTGGCATCACGCGCTGATCCTTGACCTGCATATTCGGTTGCAGAACACCCGGGCTAGCGAACTCGCCCAAAGGGATCTTCATCATATTCACAAACCATCGGAAGCCATATGGCACAAATTCGCCGAATGGCACTAAATGATGTTTATCGTAACGATACACATTCGCTGCTTTTGCTGAATAGCCCAAGACGCTATTTGAATAACGATTATCACCATCATCGACCGCGACGCCAATAAACAAATTGCTTCCTGAATTTTGTGCATAACGGCGCAAGTCAGACAAATAATCTTGCGGCAATTGCGAGCTTAAAATAGGTAAAGCAGTTTCAGGAGCTGCGATCAAATCTGCAGCTTGCTGCGTCACCATGCCGTGATAAAGCGACAACGTGCTATCGATAAATTCCGAATTAAATTTATTGCCTTGATCAATGTTCCCTTGCGCCAGACGCACGCTGATAGGCTGACCTTGCGCCTCGGTCCATGCTACTTGGCGCAAACCAAAACCTGCAACCAATACGGTAGCCATCATAGCAATTCCAAACACTTGTACTTGACGCTGTTCCGAAGATGCGCTCAGAGCAATCGCGCCAGCAACGAATGCCACGACGCCGCTCAAACCATAGACACCGAGCACAGGCGCAAGCCCTGCCAATGGGCTGGCAACATGGGCATAGCCCAATGTCAACCAAGGAAAACCGGTCATTAGGTAACCGCGCAGGTATTCGAATAATGCCCAGAGCGCAGGCAAAACCGCCAATAGCAACACAGTATTTGATAGACGCCAGCGTTGACGTAGGCTGCGCGCTAACAACAAGGTAAAGGCGGAAAATAGCGACATATACGCCGCCAACAAGGCCAGTGCGATCAGCGCTAATGGCCAAGCCATGCCGCCGTAGCGAGTCATCGCGATGAGGAGCCAACTGACACCGCCGAACATCAACCCAAACGCATAGATAAAGCCCAGTAAAAAAACCTGTTTCTTATGCCATTCTGGATGTGCAATAAAAACCAAAAACAAAGCAGCCAGGCTAAAAAATTGCAGAGGCCAAACGAAAAAAGGCGCGAATGAAAACACATTCGACGCCCCTAACAACAATGCCACAAGACATGCTCGTGGCAATGAACTATTTTTCAACCAAGAATGTAAAGCCAGCATGCCCGATTAGTCTTCCGAGCTATACACAGTACTGCGTTTTTCTACCAAGATCATTTGCACCTGACGCGCATCAGCTCGTAAGACTTCAAAATGCAATTGACCAATTTCAAACTCGTCGCCCTTGTGTGGCACACGTTCCAAGTGATTGGTGATGTAGCCGCCCACGGTATCGGCATCTGCATCCGAGAATTCAGTGCCTATCACATCGTTAAATTGTGCAATTTCGGTCAACCCTTTGATACGCCAACGCTTACCATTGCCTTGATTTTCGAGGACAATAATATTGTCTTCTTCCTCATCGAAATCGTATTCATCTTCGATATCGCCGACGATTTGTTCAAGCACGTCTTCAATCGTGATTAAGCCTGCAACTGCACCATATTCATCGACCACCATCGCCATGTGATTACGATTCGCACGAAAATCACGCAACAAAATATTCAGGCGTTTGGACTCAGGGATATACACGACAGGACGCAACATCTTATGAACATCAAAGCTGTCTTCAGCGTAGTAGCGCAGTAGATCCTTAGCGAGCAAAATACCGACGACTTTATCGCGATCACCATCGACTGCAGGGAAACGCGAGTGAGCGGTTTCCAGCACTTCTGGCATCCATTCGGCAATCGGCTTGGACACATCAACGACGTCCATTTGCGAACGCGGTACCATGATGTCACGGGCGGATAAATCGGAGACTTGAAAAACCCCTTCGATCATGGCCAAAGCGTCGGCATCGATCAAATTACGTTCTTGCGCGTCGTGCAAGACTTCTAACAGCTCTTCGCGGTTTTCGGGTTCGGGAGAAATTAAGGCGGTCAATCGTTCAAACAATGACCTGTGTGGTTTAAGGTCAGATGGTCTGACCTTACTAGAATGCTCTTGCATAATGGGCTTAACGCCGTTGTTTCAATCCTACAGGATACAACATCTGGGCGATTTCCCCAAATTTTGAGCGGCTTTTATCTGGAAAACCACGTATCACCATTAATTGCGCTTACATGCCGTCTTATCAGGGCAAAAAGATACCAACAAAAAATGAAAGGCAATTCAAATACTTAGCGCAGCAATCTCACCTAAAATAGCGAAACGCCTCTTATTCACATTTTCGACCTAGCATACTTAATAATGTCTGATGTTGCCAACCAATTCCTAGAGAACCACCCACTCATGGTGTTTTTGATGGCTTACTATAGTTGCGCGAATCTCATCACTTTTGCGCTGTATGGCTGGGATAAAGCGGCCGCACGTGCGCAAGAATCGCGAATTTCGGAAAAGACTTTGCATAGTTGGGCTTTCGTTGGCGGCGCTCTTGGTGCTTTGTATGCACAATCTTTTTTCAGGCACAAGACGCAGAAAGCCTTTTTCAAATGGTTTAGCTG
>CAUPNA010000245.1:0-3434 GCA_963512475.1 uncultured Undibacterium sp. | reverse complement strand
GAACTTCAAACCAGAATTACCAAAGAAAACCAAATCAGAAGTAGAAGATTTGATTAAGTCTTTAAAAAATTAAATTGAAGTAGTTTTATTAAACTAAGTGCGATGTAGCGAACCGTCGCTACTAACAACTTGATTGCAGACTACCTATCTGCAATCAAGTAAGTTTGAGCCGTATCAAGCAAAGTCCAGATAAGCCAGTTTAGCCTGTTGCTGGCAGCTAGAGCATAGTTACAATAGTATTCTCAGCGTACAACGCCGCTACAGAACTACTTTTGTATGAAAACTGCAATGCCTACAACAACTCCCGCTGTTCCACATAATTTAGTCGAAGACGTGCTTGCTATTCTCACTGGTACATTACTGGTGTCGCTCGGTGTCGCCTTGTTTAATCAAGTAGGATTGTTTACCGGTGGCACCGCCGGACTCGCCTTCCTGATTCATTATGCGACCGGTCTGTCTTTTGGTTTGGTTTTCTTCTTGTTAAACATTCCGTTTTACTGGTTCGCATGGAAGCGCATGGGTTGGAAATTCACACTCAAGACTTTTTGCTCTGTGGCGCTGGTGTCGGTTTTATCAGGATTACACCCTAAATTAATTCAACTAAGCACGCTGACGCCATTTTATGTAGCGCTACTCGGCGGATCCTTGATGGGCGTAGGTTTTATCGTCTTGTTTCGGCACCAAGCCAGCCTCGGCGGCATCAATATTCTAAGTCTGTATTTACAAGACAAGCATGGCATTCGTGCTGGCAAATTACAAATGGGAATGGATGTCTGTATTGTATTGGCATCGTTTATGGTGGTATCACCCATGGCCATGTTGGCATCCGTACTCGGCGCTGTTGTACTTAATCTGGCTATCATGCTCAATCACAGACCAGGGCGTTACATGGCAGTTTAATCCAAACAATAATGGTGGTTATGTTGGAACATTTCCTCTAAATTTTCTGTGTTTCAACGGTAAATTCCATGGACTTGTGTAGAATCAGAGGGTTAAGCATCGCCAGTACTGAATAGAAGGCGGCAGGAAAGTATTGCCTCATCATTTCTAGTCAAAAAAAGAAGCGACGCTACCTACCTCACCCACATCCAACCGAGGAAACCCAGATGAATCAAGTTGTCATCAGTGGCACTGGCCTATACACACCCGAACAATCGATCTCCAA
This sequence comes from uncultured Undibacterium sp., assembly GCA_963512475.1. Lineage (GTDB taxonomy): Bacteria > Pseudomonadota > Gammaproteobacteria > Burkholderiales > Burkholderiaceae_D > Undibacterium. The sequence goes on along the minus strand of CAUPNA010000245.1, from coordinate 2,269 downwards.
CGAAGAACTCATCGACAGCTTTAATGCTTACGTCGAGCAGTACAATGCCGAACATGCAGAGGAGATCGCAAATGGCAGTGTCACTGCTTTAGAAACTTCCAGTGTCGCTTTCGTCGAAAAAGCATCCGGTATCAAATCACGATATGTGATGGACAAAGCCGGTGTGCTCGACATCAATCGTATGGTGCCGCGCCTCCCAGAACGTTCAGACGATGAGCCTTCAATTATGTGCCAAATGGCAGTTGCAGCTGCCCACCAAGCCTTAGAACGTGCTGGTAAAACGGTAGCCGATGTCGATGCTGTTATTTGCGCTGCCAGTAACATGCAACGCGCCTATCCTGCAATGGCCGTAGAAATTCAAAATGCGCTGGGGATTGACGGCTATGGCTACGATATCAATGTCGCCTGTTCCTCCGCGACTTTTGGCATTCAAGCTGCCATGAGCGCGATACAAAGCGGCCAGGCACGTGCCGTGCTGGTGGTCAATCCTGAAATCACCAGTGGACACTTAAACTGGCGAGATCGCGACAGCCATTTCATTTTCGGTGATGCCTGTACCGCGATTTTATTAGAGCGCGCTGATCTAGCAACTTCTCCGCACCAATTCGCGATCTTGGGGATGAAACTCAAAACCCAATTCTCAAATAATATTCGCAATAATTTTGGATTCTTAAATCGTGCCGATGAAACAGGTATCGGCAAACCAGACAAACTATTTCGTCAGCAAGGTCGTAAAGTATTTAAAGAAGTCTGCCCTATGGCGGCAGAAACCATCACGACGACCGTTCAAAATTCTGGCTTGGAGATCGACCAAATTCAACGATTCTGGTTGCATCAAGCGAACCTCAATATGAACTTGCTCATCGCAAGACTTATACTTGGGCGTGATGCGACACCAGAAGAATCCCCCACCATTTTGGACACCTATGCCAACACATCGTCCGCCGGATCGATCATCGCTTTCCACAAACATCAAGATGATTTGAGTAAAGATGCGATAGGTGTGATTTGTTCTTTTGGCGCGGGTTACTCGATTGGCTGCGTAGTGGTGAAGAAGTTGTGATTTAACGAGTAAGTGCGATCTTAAACATGCATGAACAAAAGCCGACGCTATGTCGGCTTTTGTTTTACTTAGCACTACCAATCTCGGTCAATATCTGCAACACACTGGTAACAAAATCTGATTGCATCATGGCGGTTCCTTTCAAAATGAAATTCGGACTTCATAATGACAGCTAAACCTCTCAAATTAGCCTTCAGCAGCAATTACTTGGGACGCCGCATTGATCACAGCGGCAATCCGACCAACATCGCGTAATTGCGTGGTTGACATGCCTTCCTTACGCAATAAATCGAAATGCGATTTCACACAGAAATGACATTTACCAACGATAGAAGCTGCCAGCGCGTACATTTCAAAACGACGCTTATCGACACCACCATTGGTCGCATACGCATTCATTCGCAATTGCGCACCTTGAGTCTTGAGATCCTCGTCATCCGCCATTTCGACAAACGGATACCAGACATTATTCATACCCATTAAAGACGCCGCCGTCAGCGCAGCCTGCACTTCTTCTGGTGAGATGTGACCAGAATTTTTGATCAAATCGACCAGCACTTTACTTTTCGCAGCAAACGCCGCAGCCAGGGCAACCGCTACAGCATCGTTACCTTCCAGACTAGAACGCGCAATCGTGCTGTCCACATTCAAACGAATATCTTTAGCATAATCAGGAATGCTATTTTTAATCGAAGTAAGAAATTCCATAGTTTTCACCTATCAAAAAGCGTTTTTAAAACCCGCCGGAGCGGGTCAATTGTACTTTAGCTGAAGCAACCGCTAAAAGTAAGTGCTTGAGAAATTCACATTATCGGGATGCAGAGCAAGGCGCAACCCGGAGCAATATGTCAATATTGCGAGGAGTGCTTTGTATTAATACCTACGCCGCTATGCGCCCGAGAATTGAATTTATCAAGTGCTTACAATGTCGAACCGCCTACGCCACGATTACATGGGCAGAGCTCATCCGTTTGCAAACCATCCAAAATACGCAGGATTTCAGTTGGGTTACGGCCTACGTTCAAGTTATTCACAGAAACGTGTTGAATGACATTGTCTGGATCCACGATGAACGTTGCGCGCAAAGCTACACCTGCATTTACATCACGTACACCCAACATATCCACCAAAGAACCTGTCGCGTCGCCGAATGCATAGTGATTCAACTTGTCCAGATCTTTGTGTTCACGGCGCCATGCCAATTTG
>CAUPNA010000244.1:0-3482 GCA_963512475.1 uncultured Undibacterium sp. | reverse complement strand
TGTTCTTATTAAGGCCTTTGGACAAGGCTGTGTCGATTTGTACGGTCGGGGTCAACAAGTAGGCAACGCCGACATCCAATGTCGCTAAGACGCCCCCATTTTTGCTGCTGGCAACTTGTGGTGCCGCCAGCTCCACAAAAGAGCGAAACTTATCTGTCCATGCTTTACCGAGGACAATACCGAAAATGCCGCTGACAAATCGATCGCCGTTATCATTTTTCTGTGACATCAAGCCCGGCATGACACCCAGTGAAAAATCATTTGCTAACTCCCATTCGGCAACGGCGCGGATCGATGGACGTATGCCCTGTCCGCGAAATGCTCGGCTGCCAGAGTCCAAATCAGCATGCACCAAAATCCCGATGGATGGCGCTTTGGCTTCAGCGTCGGCGACATGCCATTTGAGCCCGATAGACGTGTCCGAGAAACCATTAGTGCTCTGATCAATTTTTCGGTTCCTATCGGTATATTTTGAGGACAAGAAACCGTCTGTTTCAAGACGAAACTCAAGATTGTCATGAAAGCCGTAACGCAACAATGTGGGCGTCGAACTGATTTTTTCCCGGATCCCATAGCGATCGTTCTTATCGATCGCGAAACTGGTTTCGAATTGAAAACGTCCTTTGCCGACGACATTGCTTGACTCAACAAAATCTGGTCGGTCGGTCGCAATCGTGTCTTTCTCTGAGGCCCATACCTGGCCATTGAGCGTGAATAAGCTCACGACCATTAGAACACCGCTGATCCAAATGTGTAGGTGTGAATTCATCATTGTGCGTGTGCTCTTAGACATATCTCACCTAGTTTTGATTCAACACATAGATAGCACTCGAGCGCCTATTTTTGTTGCGTCAAGCTTACTAACTTTTAGAAGAAACCATTTGTTGTGTGCATCCACATCGGGTTGCCGTCTTGCTGCCTTCCTACTTCATGGGTGTTGCTGCGACCAAATTCTTCTTTAGGGATTCAGCTGTAATTGTTGATGCGCCTGCTTGGTATATCGTTGGATCATACTGCCGACACTCAGGATCAATGCGACTTCCCCGCTGCCTAAGATGGTCGAACCACCTATGCCTTGCAAATGGGCGAAAAGTTTTCCTAGTGGTTTAATGACGGTTTGGAATTCGCCCATCAAGCGATCCACCACCAAGCCAGCCTTATTGCCGGCATAGCTGACGACAACAATATTTTGCCGCCTTGGTACATCGCCATCAATGTCATAGATTGTGCGCAAACGTATGAATGGAAGAACCTCGCCGCGTAAATCCATGAAGTCGTTGTCGCCGCAGCTGCGCGGCAATTCCAAACATTCGATCACGTTATCTAAGGGAATGACAAAGGAAGAATCGCCGACGCCTACCAGGAAACCATCGATGATGGCTAAGGTTAAGGGCATGCGTATCCGCATCGTCGCACCGACCCCTATCGTACTGTCGATATCAATCGTACCCCGCAATGAAGTGACGTTGCGTTTGACGACATCCATGCCTACGCCACGTCCTGATAAATTAGAAACTTGATCGGCAGTGGAGAAGCCTGGCTCGAAAATGAGCGAGTAGATTTCTTTGTCGCTGAGATTAGTACCTGGATTGACCAATCCTTTTTCGATCGCTTTGGCTAAAATTTTGTCTCGATTCAAACCACCACCATCATCGCTTACTTCAATCACGATACTGCCAGATTCATGATAAGCATTGAGGCGTAAAGTACCTTGCGCGGGCTTGCCACGCGCGACGCGGACAGCGGCAGATTCGATACCATGATCCATCGAGTTACGAACCAGATGCATGAGTGGATCGCCGATCTTATCGACCACCGATTTATCCACTTCGGTGTCACCGCCAGAAATTTCCAAGCTAATATCTTTGCCAAGCTCGATGCTGACATCACGTACCACGCGTTGGAAACGACTAAACGTGGTGCCGATTGGAACCATGCGTAACTGCAAGGCGCTATCTCGAACTTCTTCGACTAAACGCATCACTTCGCTAGTCGCTTCTAGTAGGGCAACATCATTGGATTTGTTGGCGCGTAAGTTGGCACCAGCGCCAGCGATCACTAATTCGCCGACCAAATCAATGAGCTTGTCGAGACGTTCTGCATCGACCCGGATATTTTGTTTTTCTCTCGCTTTACTGTCTTTGACGTGCTGCTGTTTTTGTAGGGCTGCATTCAGGATTGGTTCTTGTAACATTTCCTGATGTACTAAAATTTCGCCTATCGGTTCTTCTTTGCTTTGACCATTGGTATCGCGATGACGTTTTTGTTGTAAGCGCAAGCATTCTTCTAACTCGTGTTTGGTCAAGACGCCACTCTTAATCAATATCTCACCAAGCAATTCATCATCATTGGGGAGATTATTGATGATGTCTATGTATTCATCGATTTTGCTGCGAGGCGGCACGATACGGATCACACTACCTTCGCGGACAAATTCAAAGACATTTTCAATCGCTTCTTTGGTCGCACTACTTTTCAACACCACCTCAAAACCAAGATAGCAAGTCTCGGCGTCCATGTGGTCGATATCTGGAATATTATCGGTAATTGTCATCAGGTTGATGACGTCACCAAGCGTGCTCAAGTAGCGTATGAAGGACAAGGGATCCATGCCATTACGCAAGCAGTCCTGATTGAATCGCAAGGACAAATACCAATTGCCTGAATCAACGATCCCGCCTCCGCTCGCATGGGTGACATGATCCTCTTGCATCGATACCACTTGGGATTGTTGACTGCTCGCACCGCCATTAATAAAGTGGCGTAGTTGCTCATGTAATTGCGCACCCGCGTTTTTTTGTTCTTCGGTCTCATCCATGTTGCCAGAAGCAATTCCATCAACTAGGCTACCGATGTGATCACGACAGGGTAAGAGTACCGCTATTAAGGAAGTCGAGACCGCAATTTCTTCGTTGCGCAGCATGTCTAACAAACTTTCAACCACATGCGTAAAGTGAACGATGTGGTCTAGACCGAACAAGCCAGCAGAACCTTTAATGGTATGAGCAGCCCTAAAGATGGCACCAATCGCATCGTCAGGATTGTTATCGTGCTCTAAACCTAGCAGGCCATCTTCCATGTCTTGCAGTAGTTCGCGACTTTCGATCACGAATGTGTCAAGCGCCGCCTTCATCTCATCTTCAAAACTCATACGAAGTCTCCTGCTGATCTTTAGGTCAAAACGACTTGATCACCAAATGCTGCCGTCATGTTGCACATCTCAAGGATCTCCAACACAGCTTTACTATGCATGGAGTAACGTAGTTTTTTATTGCGTTGCACAGCTTCTTTTTTCAATAAAATCAACAACTGCAGTCCAGCACTGTCTAGCTCAGAAACTTGCGCGAGATTGACTTCTAAGTCGTCGTCAGTATCGAGAAATTCCTTTAATTTTTGTTTTTCAGAGGCTGCGGTATAGATGGTTAGTTCGCCAGCAATTGCCTGTGAGTTCACGATGACACCTCTTATGGCAGTATCAATTT
>CAUPNA010000243.1:0-3532 GCA_963512475.1 uncultured Undibacterium sp. | reverse complement strand
CAAGCGTGACGTTTAAGTAAAATCCCATCAAGAGATAAGAAGCCGCAACCATGCTGGCAAGCAGGATGAAAACGATCAGGTAAGCGTGCCAGTTCAATTTCTGAACCCGCTCTTGTAACAATAAATCAAGCAGAGATTGTGTTTTCGTCTCCAATAATTGAATCTGTTCCAGAGCTTGCGTCCTGACTTTATTTAGGTTATCTAAGTTGGGTGTTTGGTTTGAATCAAGATACTGTTTTTGAATTTGCGTTAAAAATTCTTGGCTCATAAATAGAGCATTTTTTCTTGCGGGTATTCCGACAACATTTGCTCTTAGCAAGGCGGCGTAAACACTTTCGCTATTTTGGATCGCGAGTTGTAGTCGGTCGTGCAAAGAACTTATTTGAGCAAATTTTGTGCGGCTGATATTTTGTGGTTCGCCACTTTCTGCTGTTACTGAAGCGAGTTGCGATAGGGTTTCTGTCCAGATGGGCAGCTTTTGCAAACTCAAATCCATTAATAGATAGGTATCTGGCGATGGGTCAAATAGCAATCCGCTTTTCTCAGTCACTAATTCATTAAATGAGAACAACTTTAGTAAAACGGCATTCAATAAATCGATATCTAATGAATTGAGCTTTTTTTTCTCCGAGAGAACAAGCAGTTCGTCGCCGATTTTTTTCCAACTGTCGCTTAGTTCCAGAGGATCATTTTTTTTGATAATGTCGGTTTGACGTTGAACACTTTTTCGTAGCACTTGTAGATGCTTGATCATTTGATCCGGAGCACTTGTATTCGTACGAATTTTCTGCAAAACATGAATTAAATCGAAATTACCCTGACCGAACGTGACGCCATACAGTTCACTTTTTGCCACTAGATACTCTGTATTTTTAGTAGAGAGAAGTGCCGTTCCAAATAGCAAACCAATAAACAGTAGGCTCCCAAAGATGCCTAGGAGCTTCTTTTGTAAGCTGAGTTTGCTCATTATCTGCATGCAAGGATGCATTATTGAAGCGAACATCGGACTGTTAAAAAAAATCATAGTATTGTCTTTCAATCGCATAGGTAAGAAACAGTTCCTAGCATTCTTAAAATCTCTAACCATTAGCGGTTTATTTACTGATTCCGAGATAGCAAATTTTACAAGATGTTTTGTTGGTGCTCGCCTATCATACAAGTATTTACAAAGAGCAAATCTGAGTTTCTTGAAAGTTAAAGTCGCTATTTTTTGTATTACTTAATCCATCGATGGGTAGGATGCGACCAGAGCTTTTTTTCATGTTGTTGCACCTAAGGTTCTCTGAGCTTAACTGATGAATTAATGGCATGTCGGTGGCCAGATATTTTCAATGTCGTTGACTTTATGAGCCGCATTCAGCGTTGAACTCCTCGAAATTAGGTAGATAATCTGTTAGACGTAATGGAATCGGTTCGTCTGCTATTGGCATTTCTTTTGACAGTTAACACGATAATCCAATTATGGATTCTTTCTTTTTTCGAGTTGCGCTTATTTCCCGATTTTCTGTTTTTTGATGTTTTAAGCCAACACTTTTCCATATTGAACAAACCGCTTTTTTCTCCAAAATGAAATGGGATATGCAGTATGGTCGAGTGCGTGTTTGGCGTACATAAAATGCAATAGGGGCAAGGGGCCTAAGATACCTTGGTTTGGGTTCTAACTACATGCGATTTGGACTGCTGCGCATCGTCTACAACCTCAAATGTAGGTTGGCAATTGTAGGTTGGCAAATCAACGTGACTTTCAAAATCAGTGGGAGACTGATGCCTAAAGAATGGTGGTGATGATGATTTAACGATCACTGCGATGAACCGCACGAAGAAAATGATAAATCGGCGCTAAATCACTAGCCATTGACCGTGCCATTTCTTAAGGATTCAGCCTTTGCGAAAACACACGTAATGAGTCTAGCCACGCGAAGATTTCAGCACACTTTTTGCACAAAAGGAATTTTGTTGATCGATTGAGACTCATTCGCATACCTAAATCGTAGGTCAACTGGCTCTCATCTTCTTTTTCAAATTTAAACGTTTCACGAGCAATAAATTTCTTTTTTTGTTCTCGCTCGATATAATCAAGGTCTTAATAGCATTTCTGTTCTTCCCAAGGTTGAACTCAGTCAGCGAATCCATGCGTCTTTTTAAATCCAGCCCTAGATTGACTGATCTCCCGCAAATCGCGATTCAAGCCGATGCAATTCGTATCTTAAATAGCGCCACACAGTTTAGACAAAGCTTGTTAGAGCAGATCGCTCAGGCAAAGCATAGAATTTATCTGTGTAGTTTGTATTTGCAACATGACGAGGCCGGTCAAGTAGTGTTAGATGCTCTCTTTGCCGCTCAGCGTTTAAATCCTGCTTTGCAAATTCATGTGCTGGTGGATTGGCACCGCGCCCAACGTGGTTTGATTGGCGAGCAAAAAATACCAGGTAAAGTGGCTGGTAATGCAGCGTGGTATCAAACTCAAAGCGCCGCCCATGGCGGCGTCATTCCTATCTATGGTGTACCGGTGCAAACACGCGAACTATTTGGCGTATTTCATTTAAAGGGCTTTGTCATCGACGATACTGTGATCTACAGCGGAGCCAGTATCAATAATGTGTATTTGCACCAGTTTGATAAATATCGACATGATCGATATTGGTTAATTCAGGATGCAGGTTTGGCCAATAGCATGGTCGATTGGGTGCGTCGCCATGTCTTGTCGTCTGCGGCGGTACATCGATTAGATATCACCGATATTCCAAGAACGAAAGATCTGCGTGCTGAAATGCGTGGATTGCGCGAACAACTAAAAGGGGTGACTTACCAATTGCCAGGCAATCAAAGTATTGAGGATGCCCAAAGCCTTTGCGTGACGAGTATCTCTGGCCTCGGTAAAAATAACCTGTTGAATCGTAGCCTGTGTCAGCTACTAGCTGTGGCAAAGAAACAGATTACTATTTGTACACCGTATTTTAATTTTCCACGCCCTATCATGCTTGAAGTCAATCGCGCGCTCAAACGCGGTGTGAAGGTCAGCATTATTGTTGGTGATAAGACAGCCAATGACTTTTATATCCCGCCGCAGCAGGCCTATAAGGCGATAGGATGTTTGCCTTATTTGTATGAAGTTAACTTGCGTCGGTTTGTGAAGACGCATCAGGCGGAAATCAGTAGTGCTGCCCTGCAAGTACATCTGTGGAAAGACGGTGACAATACTTACCATCTTAAAGGCGTCTGGATCGATGAGTTGTACACGCTGGTGACGGGGAATAATTTAAATCCACGGGCGTTCAGTCTTGATCTTGAAAACGCTTTGTTGTTTACTGACCCTAGCGGTGAGTTATCAGTGCAAAGACAAGCGGAACTAGACAGCATCATGCAACATACAACAACGCTGCAGCATTATCGTGATTTGGAAAGTGTGAGAGACTATCCGGACAAAGTACGACAATTACTGCAGCGCTTGAGTCGGGTACGCTTAGATCACCTCGCGTACCGTGTGCTCTAGCCTCTGATGCCCCGCGTTTATCCTAAAGTACGTTTAAAT
>CAUPNA010000242.1:0-3667 GCA_963512475.1 uncultured Undibacterium sp. | reverse complement strand
TTAAGCCAAGGCAACCATCCGAAGTATCCACAATTGGTTTTAATTCAAGTAATAGACCAAGGTCATGGCATCGCGCCCGAGGTCGCAGAAAAGCTATTCTCACCCTTCTTCTCAACCAAAGCAGACGGCATGGGTATGGGTTTGAGTATTTGCAGAACCGCAATAGAGTTTCATGGCGGCACTTTAAAATATAGAGTGAATCCTGCGGGTGGAACGGTTTTTGAATTTACGATTCCCTGCGATATCGGCGCCATCAAAAAATAATGTTCCATACTTCATAAAGAGCGGGAGACACTATGCTGCACATCGTCGACGACGAAGAAGTTTTGCGAGATGCCCTGCTTTGGCTGGCGACATCACGCAATATTGCCGCCAAAACCTATGCTAGTGGGGAGAGGTTCTTAACGCATCTGGAATCGGGCTGGCATTTCGCCCAAGAAGGCGATTGTTTGTTACTGGATGTTCGTATGGCAGAGCTTAGCGGCACTGCTTTATTTGATATTCTCAGTACGCGTCAATTGACACAGCGCTTACCGGTTATCTTCCTGACGGGTCATGGTGACGTGCCTATGGCAGTCGATAGTCTCAAGCGCGGTGCGTTTGATTTCTTTGAAAAACCATTCAATGACAACGCCTTAATGGATCGCGTGCAAGAAGCACTACAAATGTCCTTGCAAGCAGGGGCGGCCTTCATTGTGCAAACCCGACTGAACAGCTTATCGCAGAGAGAACGCGAAGTATTGGAACTGATCTTAGTCGGCAAAATGAATAAAAACATCGCCGATGAATTAGGCATCAGCATGCGCACTGTGGAAGTTCACCGCGCCAATATCTTCGATAAAATGCAAATTAAGTCTGCGGTAGAACTAGCAGGACTGTTGAAATAAATTTACACCGCATGCTGAGCCAAAGCCCATTCAACATGCTCACGCACTAAGGCAGAAGGATGCTCCAAACGCGCTTGTAGCGCATGCACAATCGCCTCGTCGGCTTTCATAGAAGTCGCAGCATTTCCCAATCCCACTGCCAAATTACGCAACCATTTTTCGTGGCCTATGCGCCGGATCGGACTGCCTTCCATTCTGCGTAAAAATTCTGGCTCATTCCAGGCAAAGAGTTCCAACATGCTGCGTGAATCTAGACCATGACGCACATCAAAGTCCTCGACTTGCGCCACTTGAGCAAATTTATTCCAGGGGCAATACAACTGACAATCGTCACAACCATAGACGCGATTACCAATCAAAGAACGTAATTCGACGGGAATACTGCCATGCAGTTCTATCGTCAAATACGAAATACAGCGACGCGCGTCGAGTTTGTACGGCGCAACTATCGCCTGAGTTGGACAAACATCGATACAAGAACTGCACTGGCCACAATGATCGCTGGTAGGCGGGTCCACAGGCAAGGGAATATCGACCAGTATTTCCCCTAGAAAGAACAAGGACCCCGCTTCGCGGGTTAATAGTAAAGTATGTTTGCCGCGCCATCCCAAGCCGGCTTTTTCCGCCAACGCGACTTCCATCACGGGTGCTGAATCGGTGAACACACGATACCCAAATTCCCCTACGCGCTCAGCGATAGCCTCAGCTAGTTGCTGCAAGCGTTGACGCAACACCTTGTGATAATCACGCCCGCGTGCATAAATTGAAATGACTGCTGCGTCAGCTGCAAAAGTCTTTTCACGTTCGCGCCAATTCTCAGGCGTATCACGCGGCAGGTAATCCATGCGAGCCGTAATGACTCTGATCGTCCCCGGGACCAATTCATCTGGCTGATAACGTTTGCTGCCATGCGACGCCATATACGCCATCTCGCCATGAAAACCGGCATCTATCCATTCTTGATAGGCAGGTGCCACACGCGATAAATCCACGTCACTAATTCTGACGTCAGCAAAGCCGATCTGCTGGCCCAGTTGCTTTATTTCTAAAGCGAGCTGTTCGTAATCGTGGATAGGAATGGTCATAAAATTTCTTTATTAAAAAAGCAGCAAACAAAAAAGAGAATAACTGAGTGCTTTAGGGCTTTTTGCAATATTTCGGTGGATTATGGTAAGGTTCGCGCTAAATATCGAACTAATTAGCAAATCGTTCATAGCCATAAAATTCAAACTAGTAAAACCTAGATTGATCGAGGTCATCACTAATGCAACATTATAAAACAAGCCTGCACGACGAAGCTGCCACTCAGGCCTTGGGTAAACGTCTGGCGCTCTGTTTACAGCCTGGCTTGGTCATTTATTTACACGGTGATCTGGGTGCGGGTAAAACTGCCTTGACCCGCGCCATCCTGCATGCGGCCGGACATCAGGGTAACGTTAAAAGCCCGACTTACACCTTGGCGGAACCTTACCAAATTCAATTACAGGGCTCTTCGACTAAGTTGATGCATTTTGACTTATATCGCATGATCAGTGCCGATGAATTTATCGAAGCGGGTTTTCGTGACGAATTTAATGCCGAAACTATCTGCATCATCGAATGGCCAGAAAAAGCGGAAGGATTATTGCCACGTGCCGATCTCGACGTGTTTATTGATATTCTTGCGCTAGGTCGTGAGGTAAAATTGCAAGCAAACTCCGAAAAAGGAAATGCATGCCTGACCCAGCTACACTTTGCACCCAATCTCTGATGTCCAAGCTAACCAAACAGCCTCCATACGCAACGATTACAGCGCCGACGCCAGGCAAAAGCCGCCGCACGTTTTTAAAGGCAGGTAGCACTTTATTGCTCTCGGTGTTTGCCCCGCTCTCTGCGCACGCGATGCAGATTTTGGCCGTGCGCGTCTGGCCTGCCGCTGACTATACCCGCGTCACTTTAGAGAATGACGTAGAGCTAAAAGCCACGCATTTTCTAGTCAAAGACCCGAATCGTCTGGTCGTTGAGATTGAAGGCTTAATTCTCAATGCCACGCTCAAAGAGCTAGTCGCCAAAATACAAACTAACGATCCCTACATCAAACAAGTGCGGGTAGGACAAAATCGTCCCAACGTCGTTCGCATGGTGTTTGATCTCAAGGCTGAGATCAATCCTCAGGTGTTTACACTCAAACCTGTTGGCGATTATCAGCATCGTTTAGTGTTTGACTTGTATCCGGCCAATCCTGTTGATCCGATTACTGCGTTGATAGAAAAAGGCGAATGGCACAAAGAAGATACGCCAACCACAGCAACACCTAATGCGGCAATCCCCAAAGCAGAAAAGCCCTTGGTCGCTGAAGCTAAAGAAGTCAAGGATCAAAAAGACACAAAAGAGGTCAAAGACAGCAAGGACATTAAAGAAACAAGTCCTGCCAATTCACAAATACGCATGATCACCATCGCTCTTGACCCTGGTCATGGCGGCGAAGATCCCGGTGCTTTAGGTCGCGCTGGTAGTCGTGAAAAAGATGTGGTCTTGTCGATTGCCAAACGTCTCAAAGCCAAACTAGAACAAGTCCCGAATATGCGCGTCATGCTAACCCGCGATGGCGACTATTTTGTACCACTGAACACCCGCGTCAACAAAGCCCGTGGCGTACAGGCGGATCTATTCGTCTCGATTCATGCTGATGCTTTTATAGAGCCGACCGCACGGGGTTCCTCGGTCTTTGTTTTATCTGAAAAAGGCGCGACCTCCACTGCTGCGCGTTGGTTGGCGAAGAAAGAAAACGATGCAGACTT
>CAUPNA010000241.1:0-3811 GCA_963512475.1 uncultured Undibacterium sp. | reverse complement strand
CGACCTGTACCTTTGAAGTAATCGATAGTCGCTTCATCGACTGGGAAGAAGCCCATAGTCGCGCCGTATTCTGGTGCCATGTTCGCGATCGTCGCGCGGTCAGTCAGGGACAAAGTGCGTGTACCTTCACCGAAGAATTCGACAAACTTACCGACAACTTTGGCTTTGCGCAGCATTTCTGTAATCGTCAAAACCAGATCCGTTGCGGTACAACCTTCACGCAATGCGCCAGTTAAATTCACGCCGACAACGTCTGGTGTCAGGAAGTAAACTGGTTGGCCGAGCATGCCAGCTTCGGCTTCGATACCACCAACGCCCCAACCAACTACACCAATACCGTTAATCATGGTGGTGTGAGAGTCTGTACCTACTAAGGTATCTGGGTAATAAACATCGTTTTTCTTCGCATCAGATGCTTTGTGTACGCCACGTGCCAAGTATTCAAGATTGACTTGATGCACGATACCAAAACCTGGAGGAACCACGCCAAAAGTATCAAAGGCTTGCATGCCCCATTTCATAAACTGGTAACGCTCGTTATTGCGTTGGAATTCCAGTTTCATGTTCAGATCAAGCGCTTTCTTTTCGCGGAAGTGATCGATTTGCACGGAGTGATCGACGACAAGATCAACTGGAACCAACGGTTCGATATTTTTTGGATTTTTACCTTGTTTTGCAGCGACGTTACGCATCGCAGCTAAGTCAGCTAACAAAGGAACGCCCGTGAAATCTTGCAATACCACGCGAGAAACAACGAATGGAATTTCATCTGTGCGCGCTCCAGTCGCACTCCAGTTTGCCAATTGTTTGACGTGTTCCTCAGTCACTTTTTTACCGTCGCAATTACGCAAAACGGATTCCAGGACGATACGGATGGAAATCGGTAAACGTGATACTTTCACGCCCAGATTTTTTTCCAGTGCTGGCAAAGAAAAGAACTTGCCTTTCTTGGTGTCAGTGATTTTAAAATCTTTCAGCGTCTTAAACGCATCTTGATAATTGGCTTGGCTCATGGCTGTTCCTTATATTCGATGATGAACAATGAAGTGAGGTGATACGGATTTAAAGCTTGAAACTAATAAACTGACTAATGAAACAAATTTTTAACACTTTTATTTAACTTGCGTTTCTATGACGCCTAAGCTCGCGACTTTAGTGCTCTTACATTCGTTCGCTAATTGATGACCGCGATGTGAATCGAGCAGCATGCCTTTGGTTGGAATGTCTATCCATACTAAGCCGACTTTTTGATTTTCAAAACGATGTGCGCCAGTGGATGTTTCTACGCGGGTTAATTTGTACAGGCGATTTCTCCAGCGCATAGCTAAGCTTTGATTATCTTCAGGATGGGCGTACATCACCAAGGTGTTACCAAGTTCACACTTGTATTCGGTGTCGGCGCTCAACGCAATATTTGGCTCGGGCTCTGTCACGGTGGGCGCAGCGTTTTTGCTATCGGCTTTGGCCACTTTTGCGGGTTTTGTTTTGCTAATTTTTTTGACCGTATTTGGCGTCTGGCTATCGGCTGCGATAGCGGATATCGATAAGCTGGTTGCGCAAATGGCGATGAGAAATTTTGCCAATGTCTGCTGCAATAGTGGTGATGATTTCATGATATCCCTTTAGTAATTCAAAAATACGATTGGTGTTGCAACGAGCTTGATGCTTATGCTGTTTAAGTTAAGTATTGTGCACCTTCGGGCAAGTTGACGCCACTCATACTTGCTTTCTTTAAGACCGTCCAGTAATAGCGATAACTTGCTCTATCATGCAGGCGACCATGCATTTCTATAGGACCCCATTGATTTTCTTGTGCTGTGCTCAAAATTGCAACTGCCTCATTAATTTCGGCACTACGTGGTGCCATAGCCTTAACTATTGGCTTGATTTGACTCGGATGGATGCTCCACATCCTGGTGTAAGCGAATTCCTGACTCGCTCTTGTTGCATCACTGAGTGTTACCGATGGATCTTTAAAATCGGTAGTTACATTGTGCGAAGGTACTTTGCCGTGCAAATGACAAGCCGCTGCGATTTCTAGTTTAGCTCGGGTCACTAATGGATGTGAAAACTGACCTGGTGCGCGCATCGCACTCGCGGGAATGGCACTCCAATGCGACGATACGAAATCCATAATTCCGAAGGACAGGCATTCAACTTGAGGAATAGCCGCCAAGGCCTGTACATTTGCCAGTGCAGTTTGCGTCTCAACTAGCAAGTGTATAGGAATAGCTTGACGATTTTGGATTTGCGATAACTGGTTAATGGCGTCAATGGCTGTGTTGACTTCATTCACCGTATTCACTTTAGGCAGAACAATGTAAGCCAGTTTTTTACATGCTTCGCTAGAACTCAGAAGCTGTTGAATATCTTGATGAAACGCCGGGTGATCGAGATGATGAACGCGAACTCCGATGCGATTAAATTGATTGTTGTTGGACGCTATAATCTGCGTCAACATTTGTATATGTATTAACTCATTGCCGATTGCCGCGCCGTCTTCACAATCAAATGTAATATCAAATACGGGCCCGAGCTCATTTTGCAGGCTCAAGGACTTGAGCATCAATTTTTCTGAACCAGCATAGTGATCACACACGGGTAAAAAAATTGGCGCTGCCTGATCTTGAAATAGTGCCTGAGATGGATGCATCGGCGGTGATGTCATTGATAGATCTTGTAGTAAATCATCGTACTGTAAATCGTCGTACGGTAAATCGGATGGCAAAATTTGCTGTTTAAATCTAAAGTGAAATGCCGGCAAAAGGGCTCGTCATCGTAGACAAGCCCAGTTTCAGGCTAATTAGCCTACCAAATGTTTCACACCATCACGCTCGTCTTGCAATTCTTTGAGAGTGACGTTGATGCGTTCACGAGAGAACTCATCGATTTCCAAACCTTGAACAATCGTGTATTCGCCGTTTTCTGTTGTGACAGGAAAGCCAAACATCGTGCCTTCTGGAATGTCATAAGAACCATCAGATGGGATACCCATGGTTGTCCATTTGCCGTTCGTGCCCAGTACCCAGTCACGTACGTGATCAATCGCCGCATTCGCTGCCGACGCCGCTGAGGACAAACCACGTGCTTCGATGATAGCCGCACCGCGTTTGCCTACCGTTGGCAAGAATACGTCTTTATTCCATTCTTGGTCGTTGATCATATCTTTGACAGATGCGCCTGCCACTGTTGCGAAGCGATAGTCAGCGTACATAGTCGGAGAGTGATTGCCCCAAACGCACAATTTTTCAATATCAGCGACCGCTTTGCCAGTTTTCGCAGCCACTTGTGATAAGGCACGGTTGTGATCCAAGCGCAACATGGCTGTAAAGTTTTTAGAGGGCAGATTTGGTGCTGATTTCATTGCGATGTAAGCGTTGGTGTTCGCTGGATTGCCAACCACCAATACTTTGACATTACGTGAAGCCACTGCATCTAATGCCTTACCTTGTACCGTGAAAATCTGCGCATTCGCTTCGAGCAAATCTTTACGTTCCATGCCAGGGCCACGTGGGCGCGCACCAACTAACAAAGCCACGTCAATATCTTTAAACGCTGTCATTGGATCGCTGTGAGCAGACATGCCAGCCAACAATGGGAATGCGCAATCGTCGATTTCCATCATCACGCCTTTCAGCGCTTTTTGTGCTTTCTCATCAGGGATTTCCAATAATTGCAAAATCACAGGCTGATCTTTGCCCAGCATGTCGCCGTTAGCGATTCTGAACAAGAGGGAATAGCCGATTTGGCCAGCTGCGCCAGTAACAGCAACGCGCATAGGGGATTTAGACATGGTATTTCTCCGCAGTGG
>CAUPNA010000240.1:0-3829 GCA_963512475.1 uncultured Undibacterium sp. | reverse complement strand
GGCCATTTGGCAACGCACACAATTGCTCTATGTCTGCTCCCCTGGCAATCCGACTGGCGCAGTATTAACGCTGAATGACTGGAAAGAACTATTCGACTTATCGGATCGCTACAATTTCGTGATCGCAGCAGACGAATGTTATTCAGAGATTTATTTTGGTGAAACAGCGCCACTCGGCAGTTTGGCAGCGGCACGCGCTTTGGGTCGCAATGACTACACTCGTTTAATCACCTTATCCAGTCTCTCCAAACGCTC
Source organism: uncultured Undibacterium sp. (assembly GCA_963512475.1). GTDB lineage: Bacteria > Pseudomonadota > Gammaproteobacteria > Burkholderiales > Burkholderiaceae_D > Undibacterium. Next base: position 3,574 of record CAUPNA010000240.1, on the reverse strand, counting down.
AAATGTACCGGGTATGCGTTCTGGCTTTGTCGCAGGCGATGCGAATATCATCAAGCAATTTTTGCTTTATCGCACTTATCACGGCGGCGCGATGTCACCTAGCATACAGAAAGCATCAATTGCAGCTTGGAATGATGAACAACACGTCATCGAGAATCGTGCGTTGTACGTGAAGAAATTTACTCAAGTTACACCTGTTCTACAAGAAGTCCTCGATGTTGCTTTACCTGACGCTGCTTTTTACCTTTGGGCAGGCGTTGATAAGCACATTCAAATCTCTGACACAGAGTTCGCGCAAGGTCTTTACCGAGACTATAATGTGACCGTTTTACCTGGTAGTTTTTTAGCTCGTGAAGCACATGGCATCAATCCTGGCAGCAACCGCATTCGAATGGCCTTAGTGGCCGAAGTTGAGGAGTGTATGGAGGCCGCGCAAAGAATCGCTGCTTACACCAAACAATTAATGCAGCGCCACAGCGCCAAATAGCATTCAATCGCTAGATAATGTTAGATAGCGCTAGACCAAAATTTAAATAGTCATTTTTTCTCTCTCACTTTACATAAATAACGTCATGACACAGCAATTACAAAGCATCATCGATCAAGCATGGGAAGATCGTGCTAGTTTCACTCCTAAAAATGCGCCTGCAGAATTACGTGAAGCGGTTGCACATGTTTTGGAACAACTCGATTCTGGCAGTTTGCGCGTCGCGCAAAAAATTGACGGTGCATGGCATGTCAATCAATGGGTAAAGAAAGCGGTTTTACTGTCTTTCCGTCTGGAAGATAATATCGTCATGCCGTCTGGCGAACATATGCAATTCTTCGACAAAGTACCAACGAAGTTTGCCAATTACACAGCAGAAGATTTCGCCAAAGGCGGTTTCCGCGTAGTACCGCCAGCGGTGGCACGTCGCGGTAGTTTCATCGGTAAGAACGTCGTGTTAATGCCTTCCTATGTCAATATCGGCGCGTATGTCGACGAAGGCGCCATGGTTGACACCTGGGCGACAGTGGGTTCATGTGCGCAAATTGGTAAGAACGTGCATTTATCTGGCGGCGTTGGCATTGGTGGCGTATTGGAGCCTATGCAAGCTAATCCAACCATCATTGAAGATAATTGCTTCATCGGCGCACGCTCTGAGGTAGTTGAAGGCGTTATCGTGGAAGAAAATTCTGTGATTTCTATGGGTGTGTATATCGGTCAATCGACCAAGATTTATGACCGTGCCACCGGCGAAGTAACGTATGGTCGCATCCCTTCTGGCTCTGTGGTTGTATCGGGTAATTTGCCATCAGCTTGCGGCAAATACAGTTTGTATTGTGCAGTGATTGTGAAGCGCGTAGATGCGCAGACACGTTCTAAAACTAGCATTAATGAATTATTGCGTGGCGCTTAGTCAACTAATTAACTAGTCTGTTATTGAGTTAAATTGGGTTAAATTAAGTTAAATTGAGTTAATTTAAGTCGCGCTTGAGCAAAGTCATTACATCAAAGAATAAGGTTGAATCCTTTTTTATCTTCATAGAGGAATTATCATGGCAATGGATCGTTTGTTTCAGTTGATGAAAGACAAAAATGCGTCGGATATGTTTTTTGCGATCAACTCGCCGATACATTTGAAAATCAATGGCAATCTCCTCCCCATCAATCAGCAGAAGATGGATGAAGAAAACATTATGGCTTTGCTCGCAGAAGTTCTCTCTGCGGAACAGATCGCGCAATATAAGCGCGAAAATGAACTTAATGTTGGTATTGGCATGAGTGGTGTTGGACGTTTCCGCTTATCTGCCTTTACACAACGTGGCTCTACTTCTGCGGTCTTCCGTTTTGTGCCAGGCCATATTCCTGCATTCACAAGTTTGCATTTGCCTCCTGTGCTCGCCGAACTGATCATGGAAAAACGCGGTTTGATCTTGGTGGTAGGCGCAACAGGTTCTGGCAAATCAACTTCCATTGCTTCGATGCTCGATTACCGTAATGAAGTGAAGACGGGTCATATCCTCACAATTGAAGATCCTATCGAGTATTTATTCCGCAGCAAAAAATCGATTGTCAATCAACGTGAAATTGGTACTGATGCGGACAGCCTCAAAACAGCCTTGCGCAATTCTTTACGCCAAGCGCCAGACTGTATTTTAATTGGCGAGATTCGTGATTTAGAAACGATGATGGCGGCCATTGCGTACGCACAATCAGGCCACTTAGTCTTGGCGACCCTACATGCCAATAATAGTTATCAAGCACTGAATCGTATTATCAGTTTCTTCCCTATAGAAAACCGCAGCGCTTTACTGCTAGATTTAGCGTCAGCAATCAAGGCTGTTATCTCGCAACGTCTAATTAAAGCGATTGATGGTGGTCGCTGCCCAGCCGTCGAGATTATGTTGAATACTCGCTACGTCGCTGAGTTAATTGAACAAGGAAACATCTTCCAGATCAAAGAAGCGATTGAAAAAAGTTTGGCGCCTGGCTCGCAAACTTTTGAGCGTGCGTTACTGCAATTAATCAAAGATGGCTTGATCACGCAGGAAGAAGGACTGGCAAACGCTGACTCTGCCAACAACTTATTATGGTTGCTCAACAATGACACCGCCTTGACACAAAAAGAGGAAGCAAAACCGGAGCCAGAGACGCCTATGGAAGCCACATTCACTGAATTTAATTTGAACATGTGATTATGAACGCATCCCACAGCATTACCTTATTTGGCATACCCAACTGCGACACGGTCAAGAAAGCACGTACTTGGCTAGAGCAGGAAGCAATCCCTTTTGTGTTTCATAATTTCAAGAAGGATGGATTGAGTCAGGCACAAGTGGAAGTCTGGTTACAAAAAATCGACCTCAACACCTTAATCAATCGCAAAGGCACGAGCTGGCGCGCGCTAAGCGAAGAGCAAAAATCTCAGGCAGATAACAGAGCCGAAGCGATTGCATTGCTGTTAGCCAACCCGTCCCTCATCAAACGCCCGGTGTTGCAAATTGAAAGCAAAGAACGACAACATGTCGGGGTCGGTTTCAACGATCAACAATATCAAATCATTTTTAAAGAAATTTAAGTTTTCATGAGTAAAACTCTCGCTCTGACTGAACAATTAATTGCGTTGGATTCCGTAACTCCAGAAGATAAAGGCTGTCAAAACACCTTAATCAATTTATTGAAACCACTGGGATTTATCTGCGAAACCATACAATCCGGCGACGTCACTAATCTGTGGGCGCGTCGCGGCACGACTCAACCCTTGGTCGTGTTTGCAGGTCATACCGATGTGGTGCCGACGGGTCCAGTCGCACAATGGCAATCTGAACCATTTGCGCCGACACATAGGGATGGTAAATTGTATGGTCGCGGTGCGGCCGATATGAAAACCTCGATTGCGGCATTCGTGATTGCGACCGAAGAATTTGTTGCGGCACATCCTGATCACCATGGCTCGATTGGCTTTTTAATTACCAGTGATGAAGAAGGACCTGCGACAGATGGTACTGTGGTCGTCTGCAATCAATTAAAAGCCCGTGGCGAGCAGCTCGACTATTGCATCGTTGGCGAACCGACTTCTAGTGATGTGCT
>CAUPNA010000239.1:0-3867 GCA_963512475.1 uncultured Undibacterium sp. | reverse complement strand
TAGATCCCATGAATAATCGCCTCAAAGCAATCCGCGGTCTCTATGAAGAGCTTCAAAAACGCTTCGGTATTGATGCCCTTCGCATTAAGTCAGGCTAAGTTTATCGGTAACATGTCTGCTACTTGAAAAAGCGTCTTCCAAGCAGCAACACACTGATCAACACGTCTAGGGCCACTTTGCGTTTCACTAATTAAATTTTATGAATTCTACGCAAAATGTCACACCAGCACGGGAGCGACTGCTCGAACAGATCCGTGCCGACAAAAGCCTGCCAACGCTAGGGATTGCTATCGCCAAAGTCGTACAAATGACCTCATCAGGTGAAGATTCGGTAGCTGATCTGGCGCACTTCATCTTGTCGGACGTCTCATTAACACAAAAGATTTTGCGCTTGGCGAATACAATTACTTATCGTACACCGGGCGGCGTCACTGTCACCACGATTTCGAGAGCAATATTTTTGCTTGGTTTTGACACGATCAAAGCAAATGCTTTGGCCAGTCTGTTAGTGGAGGGCTTCAACGATGCACGTCAAGCTCATGTAGTACGACAAGAGCTAGTCAAAGCATTATGCGCAAGCGTCTGTGCCCGCGAAATTGCACGCAGATGCCGACATCCCAATCACGAGGAGGCTGCAGTGGCTTCCCTTTTTAAAAATATTGGACGCGTCCTAGTCGCTTCGTTCGATCATCGACTGTACGATAAAATTCAAGAACTCAGTGTTTTGCATCCTGAACAGGCTATTGAAATTTGCGGAGAATTATTGGGTTGCAGTTTTGAACGATTTGGCGAGACCGTGCTACACGATTGGAAAATTCCATCCAGTATTATCAATGCATTGCAGGCGACCCACGGTAACCAAAAAAAGACCAATGTAGGTATTGAGTGGATTAGACAAGTTGCCAGCTTTAGCGAAAATTTGGCATCCAGCTTAGTCAACGCTGACACGTCACCATCACAAGCAGTGATGGCAGAACGCTACCAACTGATGGTCTCACGGTATGGCGCGGCACTGGATTTCGATGCTGACCAACTACAGGTCATCTTAAAAAGCGTGGACAAAGAAGCGCGTCTATTAGCGACAACGTTGAACGTAGCTTTAGCACCCATCACCACGCCTGCCTTGACGATGCCGAGTAAAGCTTCCGACGTCTTCAACGAATTTATGCTGACCAGTTTCGACACGCAGCAGTTAGAGGCGGGTGTACGACACCCCAGCGGCAAGCCAGTCAATGCTCGGGATTTGTTACTAGCGGGTGTACAGGACGCGACCCAAATGTTGGCTTCGAATAAAGTCAAATTGAGTGATCTTATTTTGCTAGTATTGGAAACACTTTATGGCGCGATGGGTTTCCGCTTTGCGACGGCCTGTCTGCTCGACGTACAAACAGGAAGGTTTACCGCCAGAGTCGCTGTTGGCGAAAAATATGCCGAACGTCAACGTGCTTTTCAATTTTCCGCATTGACTGACAATTCAATATTTCACTTGGCGCTAAGCAACAATGTCGACTTAATGATTTCCAACGCCAGCAGTCCGAAAGTTCAAAATATATTGCCGGACTGGCATAAACAATTATTGCCAGATGCACGAAGCTTCATCATTCTACCTTTAGTGATTGATCGTAAGCCTTTAGGATTGTTCTATGCAGATCGTGCGATCTCTGCAGATGAAGGCGTTCCTGCAGATGAAACTGCGCTCATCAAGACCTTAAAAGGACAATTAATGGGCGCGATGATCAAACGCTAAAATGTCATTCTAACGGGATGCCTTGTTTTTTTGCCAGCGCATCGAGATCCTGCCATATCGTCATTTGGTTCAGCAGTTTAGTTGCGGCATCAAGCATTCCATTCAAATTGAAGAAACGCTCTATGGAAACTTCGTCAAAACTCATAGACTGAGAGAAGTTGGTCTTGCCGTATCGCTTCTTAAACGCCAGCAACAAATCCCCCGGTGCATCTTTGTGCCATGACTGCATCATTCCACCGACCATCAGCGAGCTATCAATAGTTTGCTCTAATAATCTCGGATTTTTTTCAGTCGCTAAATCACGATAATCCAACAGTCTCGGAAAATAGAATTTCTTGATCCAACTCGCTGGAATTCCCTGCTCGCGATTGAGTAACACGCTACGCCATAACTTCCAAGTTTTGGCCGCGTTATCAATGGTTTCAAAATGAGTATCAGCGAAAACCTCACAGTCTTCCTCTAAAACGATCTCCAGAACAATGGGGATTCCCACCTGACTCGCGATCATTTCAAGATTTTCTAAAGTGGGTTTGACGCCGCGGTTGGACTGCAATTGATCAATAAAGGAGGCCAATACCAGTTCGTGTTCACGATAAAGTGCGCTAGTTGATTTGCAAAATGCAGCAGATGCTGAGAAATAGGCCATCAGTTCACCAACATATACGCCTTTAACAACCGATTCTGATGCTTGGGCAGCGAGTAGACCCTCTCTTGGAAGATTCGCAGGAATGCCTTCTCGCAAGAAGGTGTAAAGCGAAGTCGAAATGCTACCTAACTTTACGGCGGTACCCTTAGGTAATATGAAACTTGTCATCATTGTCTTTCTAAATTTAGCGCAGTGGTCATGGATAGTCTGGTAGTTTAGAAGCTGCCTAAATTAAGCAATACCATCATTCCGAGAACCGCGAAAACGAGAGCTGCAAACCAGCGTACATAATGGAAAGTGAAATTAGGAGAGGCGACTTTACCTAAGAGGACAGCTGGGACGTCCGCAATCAACATTCCCAATGTGGTACCCGCTATCACCAAGCCTAAATCACTGTATTTTGCCGCAAGTGCAACGGTAGCAAGTTGAGTTTTATCGCCGATTTCGGCAAAAAAGAAGGTAACGCAAGTCAGTAAAAATACACCCATCTGCCCCTCTTTAATACCTTCATCGTCCATTTTTTCTGGCTTTAAAGTCCATATCGCGATTGCGATAAAGGAAACACCCAATAACCAACGTAATACCTCATTTGGAAAATAACTGACCACCCACTGACCGAACAAACCTGCCAAGCTATGATTGGCCAAAGTTGCAACCAAAATTCCGAGCACAATAGGAATCGGTTTGCGATAACGGGCGGCTAACAGCAAGGCCAAGAGTTGAGTTTTGTCGCCGATTTCACCGACAGCAACAGCGAGGGTTGAAACTAAAAATGCTTCCATGATTTATTGCGGATGGGCATTGGGTTTAATTTACGCAATGAACAAATCATTCCTTTGCCCATCCTGGGTAAAAAGAAATGAAGTGCTCAAAGGTCTTGCCAAAATCGAACAACAAGATCTGTTACTCGAATCAAATGCACCATGACCGGATGGCCAAGTATGTTGATACATCTATTTTCACAATCTAGCGAAAACAGGCTACTCCCCAATGAATACAGACACGATTATACCCTGAAGCATTGTGATGAAACGGTCAAACTTGTTATGAGAGATACTGGATTACGTTCAAATAAGGAAAGGAAGCGCGTTTCTTCACGCCTAAGCATACAGAGAGGCACACTACCTAATAGGTTTGCTTGAAAATAAGGTGAGATTTATGTAGGAAGAACTGAAGACACAAAAAGCAAAAGCCCCGTATTCTATGAAGAATACGGGGCGATGCGGAATAAGAGCCTGACGATGACCTACTTTCACACTGGTTGCAGCACTATCATCGGCGCAAAGTCGTTTCACGGTCCTGTTCGGGATGGGAAGGGGTGGTACCAACTTGCAATAGTCATCAGGCATAACTTGTTGATTCGCTGTTTTCACGTTGAGTTGTGAAGAACAACAAATCCAATTGGGAAGAAGTGTCGTAGTGTGGGCTAAGCCCACGCGTTGCCGTCTATTGACGGTCGCAAATAATCGGGTTG
>CAUPNA010000238.1:0-4059 GCA_963512475.1 uncultured Undibacterium sp. | reverse complement strand
TGGATGTAAGTCAAAAGCAGAGTGACGTAGCGTGAGTACCGGTTTTGTGCCCACGCGTGATTTGTGGGTTGGGTTGGCATTTTCCTTTTCTCCTGACGAAGTGTTGTGGTGTTTTTTGAGTCTGTAGGTCGGGGGGGGCCCGACAGTCACTTCCTTTCTTTGCTTCGCCAAAGTAAGGAAGCAAAGAAAGGCGACCACGCTGCCACTGGCCTTCGGCTTCCCAATTGTGCAGGACAAAAAATGGGAAAGCCTTGAAACTCGCCTTCGGCTCAAACAGCAAGGCTTTCTTTATCCATTTTCTGTCCCGCTCAATTGGCAGTGTCAGAAGTGGATGAAGGTCAAAGGCAGAGTCAAAGTCAAAGGCAATGACCTACAACAGTCAGTAGAAAAATGAATGTCCGTCGAGACTGGTTGTTTTGATGTTGCCGTTGTTTTTGATCTACCCCCGTTCGAGACGATGTAATTTGTGCTTCACAGAAAATGGATAAGAAAGTGTTGTGTTTGAGCGAAGCGAGTTTCAACACTTTCCCATTTTTTGTGAGGCACAAATTATGCTGAAGCGCAGCGTAAGCACCCGCAGGGCGAGTCTACGGTCGCCTTTTTTGGATTACCTTTTTTGGCGAAGCAAAAAAGGTAATTGGCTGTCGGGCCACACCCGACCTGTAAACGAAAAGTAACAACAAAAGAAAATTAAAACCTAAAAAATAGAAAAGGAAAACATGAAAAATAACCAAACCCCAAACAACATCATCGACCTAAACAACCCAACCTTACGTGAACGCCTAGAACACAAAATCAACAATAAAACCAAGCCTCCAGGTTCATTAGGTCGAATAGAAGAACTAGCCATACAACTAGGCTTAATTCTGCAAACCGAATCGCCACAATTGACATCACCACAAATGATCGTCTGTGCAGCTGATCATGGCATTGTCGCTCATGGTGTGTCTGCATTTCCTAGCGATGTGACTTGGCAAATGGTCGAGAATTTTTTGAGTGGCGGTGCGGCGGTGAGTGTGCTGGCGCGTCAGCATGGGATAGGTTTGACTGTGGTTGATTGTGGTGTCAAACACGATTTTGCGCCGCGTGAAGGTTTGTTGTTGCGCAAAATTGCTTATGGTACTGCTGACCCCTTGCAAGCACCGGCAATGAGTGCAGAGCAATGCGAACAGGCCTTGGAGAATGGGCGCGATGTGCTGAGGAATTTGCCGGGTAACGCTGTCCTCTTGGGTGAGATGGGCATAGGTAACACCTCATCTGCGTCCTTATTATTAGCGCGCCTGACGGGATTGGATATTACGATCTGCACCGGTGCTGGTACCGGGCTTGACGCGTCCGGTATTGATAAAAAAACCGCGGTATTGCGTCGCGTCTTGGCGCAGCATTCTGAGGCGAAATCGCCTTTGGATGTGCTGGCATGCTTTGGTGGTTTTGAAATCGCGACCTTGGTTGGGGTAGTATTGCAGGCAGCCTTAGAAAATCGTGTTATCGTGGTTGATGGCTTTATCGCCAGCTCGGCAGTGCTTGTTGCTAGTCGTATTGAGCCTCGAGTACGGCAGCGCTGTGTATTTGCACATCGCTCAGGTGAGCGTGGTCACCAGCATATGCTGGAGGCATTGCAAGCACAGGCCTTGCTAGATCTCGGTTTGCGCTTAGGCGAAGGTTCTGGTGCTGCGATGGCGTGGCCATTATTACAGTCGGCGTGTGCGATCATGGCTGAGATGGCTAGTTTTGAGGATGCTGGTGTGTCGCGTAGCGAAGATGTAATCTAAATCTAAATCTAAATCTAACGGGCAGCTAAAATTAGCATGAATTTTATTCGACACTATCTACTCGCATTGCAGTTCTTCACGCGCATACCGGTCACCGGAAAATTAGCCGCATGGGTTGGTTACAGCCCAGCAATGTTGCGGGCTAGTGCGGCGCATTTTCCTGGTATTGGTGTACTGGTTGGCGCCAGCACTGCATTTTGTTTTTGGGGCTTTTATCAGTTGTTGCCGCATTACAGTGCAGGAATCTGGGTTGCTGCGTTTTTGAGTACCGTTTTTGGTGTGATGTTGACCGGCGCATTTCACGAGGATGGTCTGGCGGATTTAAGTGATGGTCTAGGCGGCCACGTTAGTCGCGAAAAGTCCTTGGACATTATGAAGGATTCGCGCATCGGTACTTACGGTGCTGTGGCTTTGGTGTTGGCATTGTTTGGCAAAATAGCTCTACTCACTTTATTGGGGCAAGTAGATATTTTGATTGCGGCACTTGCTTTGTTTGCAGCGCATATCGCGTCACGATTGATGCCACTATTTTTAATCCTCTATTTGCCGCACGTCGGCGACACGCCGCAATCGAAATCGAAACCATTGGCTGAAAGTATTAGTCAAACTGCTTTGTTCGTGGCGATGTTATGGTGTCTGGCAGGTATGGGCTTGGTGTGTTATCTGCAACCAGATTGGATGTGGTTGTCGGGTATGCTGGGTAGTGTGTTGGCGCTGCTATGGATGTGGCGCTTTTTGAGGTCGCGTCTGCAAGGTTTTACTGGTGATGCGCTCGGTGCTACGCAACAGTTGTCTGAGCTGGCGTTTTATCTTGGTGTATTGCTGAGTCTAGGGAAATAAGATGGCGGTTCAAGCCAGACGATTATGGTTAGTACGGCATGCTCAGCCACTGATTGCTAGTGGAATTTGCTACGGACATTTAAATGTGCCAGCAGAACTCGAAGCGACTCAGCAGGCTGCAAAATCGTTTGCAATATCATTGGCACAAGCGCGACAAAATAACGCCACTAGCTTGAACACTGAGCCAATTCCAATTTATGTGTCCGGTTTGCAGCGCGCGCAACAGTTGGCAGATGAAATATGCTTAGTCCTAAGCGATGTCACAGGTTTGAGTGAGGTACGCCGACAAACCGACACACGTTTGAATGAAATGGATTTTGGAATTTGGGAAGCTAAGGCGTGGTCAGAAATTCCCAAGACGGCAGTGGAACATTGGAGTGCCGATTTTGCGCAGCATAAGTTCGGAGGTAAGGAGAGCAGTCAAGACGTGATCGATCGCGTGCTGGCAGCTTATCAAGCGACGTTGAAACAAGCGCAAATCAACAATAGCGGCGATGTGATATGGATCACGCACGCAGGCGTGATACGGGCTTTGAACTATTTACAAAAGAATGGCGTGCATCCCATATTGCGAGCTGAACAATGGCCCCATGAAGCACCTAGCTTTGGTCAATGGCAATGCCTTGATTTGGTGGAGATACAGGCTAAAAGTTAATTAAGCGGTTGTCGTGCGTGGTAATTGCAAAGTAAAACAAGTCAGGTCATCTTGTGAACGCACACTAATTTCCCCTTGATGTCCAAGCACAATCGCTTGCACGATCGCTAGTCCCAAGCCGGATCCTTCGCCATCGGCATGCTGGCGCGCATGGTCGGCTCGATAGAATCGTTCAAACAATCGATGTAAATGCTGTTCAGGAATGCTTGGTCCTGGATTGCAAATACGCATAGTCAGAAAGCTGGGGTCGACTTCGATATGAACCGTGATCTCTTGGCCTTTCGCAGTATGCCGTAAAGCATTCGATAAAATATTACTGAGTGCTCTGCGCAGCATGAGACGGTCGCCTGAGAGGGTGAATTGTTCACTAGTTGATTCAGCGTCCGTAGCCTGCTCATGTTGGTATTCTAAACGCAGACGTATCTGTTTCTCTTCCGCCAGCGCTTCATAAAATTCAAACAGCTTTTGTACCTCGCGCACCAGATCAACTTGTTCGCGATTGACCAGACTTAGGCCATTCTCTGCTTTGGCGAGAAACAACATGTCGGCGATCATACGCGCCAGACGGCTATATTCTTCGGCATTCGACTCTAATATTTCACGATAGCTGCTAGCATCACGCGCTTGTGATAATGAGACTTGGGTCTGCGTCATTAAATTACTGATCGGTGTGCGTAGTTCATGCGCGAGATCAGAAGAAAAATCTGACAGACTTTGAAATGCTTCTTATAAACGCTCCAACATTTGATTCAAACTATGAGCCAGATCTGCTAGCTCTGGCTGCACAGCTTC
>CAUPNA010000237.1:0-4120 GCA_963512475.1 uncultured Undibacterium sp. | reverse complement strand
TTCTTCATAGTAGGGTGCTTTAGAACGCCACAAACGTTGCGCTTTTTCAGTCGGTAAATGATATCGGTCTATGAACGGACGGTCACCTTCTGGGCTGGCACCGATACCAATGAGGAACATGGACTGTTCGTCACGAGTCAAGCGAATCACGGAACGTCCATACTGATTCAATTCCATCAATGGCGCGCCCGGATTGGCGTACTGATCCTCTGACTTGCGGGCAAATAATAGTTCTGGTTTGGTATACGGTGCGCCAGGCTGTATGCGCCAGGTACGCACTTCTCGTGTCTTACCCCAGTTTTCGGTCACTAATGCCAGATGATCATTGCCCCAAACCACCGAATTAAAGCGCCATGAGAGATCCATTATTTTTTGCGGAGCGCCACCAAATGGAACCCCGTGTTGCATCAGTATATCGTGCACTTTAATATTCGAGTCTGGGTCGCCTCCCCCTTGCGCTTCCAGCCAATAGAGCGTCGCCGCCTGATCATTGCGCCAAGCAAAATTACGCGGCCCTGCCTGCACGGCATCATTTGCGCTAGGCAAACGTTCACGCATGGGTAACTCAGCTATGGTCTTTAATTTCTTACCGTCGACACCCCAGACTTCAATCAATTGACCAAATCGCTCTAAAGGCAATTGATAAGAATAAGGGCGTTTGATTTGTGTCGTCAAAACCCATTTACCATCCGGCGAGGCTAAAACTTTCGTCAGCGTCATCGCTGGACCAAAGCGCCGCACATTGCCTTGTACGCTGACCATTGCCAACTGTGTTTGCAACTGCCAATCGAGCATATCGGCGTCATACGGATTTCTTAATAGATCAGGGTAAGTGCGGGTTTGCGCCAATTTGCCACCACGCGTTTCCTGCATGGACGGTCCAGCTGGTACCGCACTTTCGCGCGGCGCTGGCCTCTGCGCTCGTGGTAACAGACGAACCAACAATTGATCTGCTTGTCCGTTTCCACTCACCCAAGAAAAACCTGCGCTGGTCACTGCATTCAAGGGCTCTTCGATCAATTTTTGTGCTGTCGCTGTCTTTACGTTGAGCAGCCACAATTCAACCCCGCGCTTTCCCCAACAGCTAAATGCCAGCCAGCGCTCATCAGCAGACCATGCCATATCGGCGATCTGCACACGATTTGGCAATCCGCTGACTTTGCGCGTGTTACCACTACTGATGTCCAACAGACTTAAGCCATCACTAAAACTGGTACGGCTAGCGGCGCGCAAACGCGGATGAATGCGCAGGCCTGCCAGTTTCAACTCCGCTTGAGCAACTTCGGCGATACTTGGTAAGCTCGGAATGCTAATCAGCAGGCCCATTTTATTAAGAGGACCGAGACGAAATTCAGGACCACGTGGTGCGTCGACGAGAGCCTGTAATTCAGGCGCAGGATTTTGATATTTACTGTCGTTTGCCAAGACAATCGAGCTACATGCCAACAAGCATAGGGCGGCTACGCCCGTGCGGAAAGCACGTAAATACCTTTGCTTGCCGGACGATAAATAGACTATTGGCATCAAGCTCTTCGCTCTTGACTCAAGTGAAACACCGATCATACTGGGAAATTCCTGTGATTTCTAATGAAAACGAATCATACAAAGACTGAAAAGAATCTTGGCTTTATTTTGCATCGCTGATTTCTGGACGGGATTCTTTGTTCTTTAAATTTAATTTAAAATCAACAAAAAAATCGTATTTAGGTGACATTTTGCCGCAAACTCAAGAAGGCTGTTGAAATTACCGCATAGAGACTATTTTTAGCAAAAAGTTTGCTAAAATTTCTTGCCTTTACTTATCGCGAACACCTGCGTATGTGAAACTTTGTCGGCCTGTTGTTTTACCCAACGCATCGCTTTGATTTGCTAGGATTTAAACACAGGAAAGCTTAGACTTAGACCCTATGCTTATCGATATCAATAAGGTTTTACCAACTCAATAACTTCTCCATAAAGCTGTTTTTGAGGCCTTGGTAATTACATCTCAATCCGTCGCTTTCAACAGAATACTGTAAGTCTATGTCAGAACTGAACCACGAACAAATTGCCGAACGCTTACTGCATCTAACTGAATTGAGCGTAGCGCTGAATGGCATCAAAGATGTCAATCAATTGCTGGAACGTATTTTAACCACAGCAAAAACCATCACGAATGCCGATGGTGGTACTTTGTATCGTGTTAGTAGCGATAAGCAAAGTCTAGAATTTGACATGGCGATTAACGATACCTTGAATTTGCATTTTGGTGGTTCACACGAGAAATCGTCCAAAATGGGCTCAATTCCACTGATTGATCAGGCTGGTCACCAAAATCTTAGTGCCGTCGTTGCCTATGCGGCTAATCTCAAACAGTCGGTGCGCATCGCCAGCGTTTATGATGCCGATCTGTTCAATTTTTCCGAAATGCGACGCTTTGACGAACTGAATAATTACCACTGCCAATCCTTACTGACAGTACCAATGCTCAACCATGAATCCGAGCTGATAGGCGTGTTGCAACTGATTAATGCGATTGATCCTGCGACGAAGGAAATCTGCAGCTTTACTGAAACGGATCAAGGATTCATTGAAGCGCTGGCGTCGCAGGCAGCGATCGCTTTGAGCAATCAAGAACTAATTTTTCAGTTAGAAGACTTATTTGAATCATTGGTCAATCTGATCAATATTGGGATTGACGAAAAATCGCCTAATACCGGACGTCATTGCCAACACGTGCCAGAGTTAACCATGATGCTGGCGGAAGCGACTCACCGTCACAATGAAGGGGCACTCAAAGATTTCCAAATGACCGACCGTGACCGCCGCGAACTATGGATGGCAGGACTGCTACACGATTGCGGCAAGATCACGACGCCGGTACACGTTATCGAGAAATCGACAAAATTAGAAACCATTTTTGACCGTATTCATTTAATCGATGCACGGTTTGAAATTTTGAAACGTGATGTGGAGATTGCGCATTTAAAGAAAATGCAAACGGATTCGGCGCATCCTGAACAGCGTCAGATTGCAGAGCAAGCGCTCAAGGCCGAGCTAGCGCAACTAGATCATGAAAAAGCCTTCTTACGTCATGCCAATATTGGCGGCGAACGCATGAGTGACGATGATCAACAACGTGTGCTGCAAATTGCGCAGCGCCGCTGGGTTGATAGCCACGGCATACAACAGCATTTGCTCAATGCAGAAGAAACCGAAAATCTGACCATAAAAGGTGGCACCTTAACTGCTGATGAACGCAAGATTATCAACAACCATATCGCGGTCACAATACGCATGCTCGAAGCCTTACCTTGGCCTAAACATTTAAAGAATGTGCCTGAATATGCGGGTGGTCATCATGAACGTATGGATGGCAAAGGCTACCCCCGTGGCTTACATGGATCACAGATGTCGGTGCAGGCGCGCATGATGGCGATTGCGGATATTTTTGAAGCACTATCCGCTAAAGACAGGCCCTACAAGACCGGCAAGAGCTTAACGGAATCACTCGATATTCTCGGTAGATTTAGTTTGAACGGCCACGTTGATCCCGATCTTTTCCATGTTTTTGTGAAAGAAAAAGTGTATCTTGAATACGCAAAAAAATTCATGGACGAATCTCAGATTGATGACGTGGACGAAAACAAAATCCCTGGCTATCAAGCGTCATCCGCTGCGTCGTAGTCAACATTCTCCGCGATGAAATCTTCACTGCGCTTTATTCATGTTTTCACGCTGCTTGTCACTTTGCTGGCTGGTTTTGAAGTGCTGTGGCCGCATTACCTGCTCAACCTCGATGGTAAGTTTTCAGACTGGCTGGTAAAACAGCACGCGACGAAAATGCCTGCGGACCCCGATATTATTATTCTCAATATCGATGACCGCAGCCTGACCCAAATGGAGGACAAAGTAGGAAGATGGCCTTGGCCTCGTTCAGTCTATGCAGAAGTGGTAGAAGCCATCGCGCAACAAAAGCCCAAAGCGATCGTGTTTGATGTGACTTTTAACGAACGCGATTTGGACAGACCCGAAAGCGATCAACTGTTCAACCAGGCTATCAAAGATAAGCGCAATGTTTTTTTCCCCTTTATCCGAAGTGAACTCGATCGCGCGGCCTACGTAGGAAAACTCAGCGATC
>CAUPNA010000236.1:0-4208 GCA_963512475.1 uncultured Undibacterium sp. | reverse complement strand
TATTGTTGGATATTAATAATCTTTATGTCAACCAGTGTAATCATGGCGAAGATGCACTCGCTGCGATACGACAATTTGCGAACTTACCAAATCAGATTGTTGGTGAGATCCATTTGGCAGGGCATACACGGATTGATAGCTGTGTGATCGACGATCACGGCAGTTGTATAACACCAGCAGTTTGGGATTTATACAGAGAATTTTGTCGTCAAGTTAGTCCCGACATTCCCACGCTGATTGAATGGGATACTGATGTGCCCGAATTGAGTGTGTTGTTAAGCGAGGCTAGTAAGATACAGGGCATTCGTCAGCAAGTAAGGGCGATGCATGGACAATAAATTACTCCAAATTCAAAAAGATTTTTCTCGGCTATTAGTGGCAGCAGATTTAGGTCCGGTTCCCGATTTGTTTTCCACTGATGCTGAACTAATTGAACAACGGCTGGCGATCTATCGAGGTAATGTACAAAGTATTTGGACGAAGGCGCTACTAAATACTTTCCCAGTGCTCCAACAACTTGTTGGGGACGAGTTCTTTACTTTTCTCGCGTTACAGTATGGAAGACAATTCCCCTCTCAATCCGGCGATTTGAATCAGTTTGGATCACAATTTTCAAGTTACCTTTCGACAGAAGCGGCTGTTGAAGACTATCCGTATTTTGCTGCCGTTGCGGCATTGGAGTGGCAGTTGCATTGTGCTTATTATGCCGAAAATGGCGATTTAATCGGCTTAGCGCAATTTTTGTCAGACGCCGGAGACAACGTCCAACAATGTCGCTTATTGTTTCATCCTGCGGCCAATTTATTTCAGTCATCATATGCTGCCGCTCAAGTGCATCTTGCACATCAGGAGCAAGCAATACGGGCGATAGATGTTCCTTTGAATACTTCTTGTTGTGCTTTAGTCAGCCGGCCAAAGTGGCGGGTTGAACTCACGTTATTGGATGCGGCGAGTTTTCGTGCTTTGCAAGCATTGCAGCAAGGCGAGATATTAGGCGATGCATTGGAACAGGCAATGTCAGTCGATTCTGAGTTTAATGTCGCATTGCAATTGCAGAAATGGTTTGCTTTGGGTGTTTTTATCGGTTTTGAGTGTAAGGAATAGTTGGGTCGTACCGACTAATGACCTCAATCATTCAGCTTTCACATTCCAATGAATAAATTCTTATACTTGCATCAATCATTGACGAACTTCGATGGTAAGTTACTAGATGGTACGCGTGCGCTCGCTAACCTTGGTTTACGTGGCTTCATTTCTTGGCAATTTTTGAAGTCAGGTTGGGTAAAATTACAGGATTGGCCGGCAACGTTAGATTTGTTTCGTGAGGAGTATCAAGTTCCTCTGGTCTCGCCAGAATTGGCTGCGTATATGGGAACGGCTGGTGAGCTCATACTTCCGATCTTACTTTTGACAGGTTTGTTTTCACGCCTCGCTGGTGTTGGTTTATTTGCTGTGAACTTGATGGCAGTGGTTTCGTATCCTATTCTTTGGACCCTAGAGTGCCCTGCAGGTTTAAATGACCATTTTTATTGGGGTGGACTACTACTTCTCACCATTATTTTAGGCCCAGATAAATTAAGTTGTGACCGATTTTTGAATAGCTTGTCGCAGAAAAAATAGTCAATTGTTTGAGGTTAGATTTAGGAATAAAAAACGGGATCGTTACGATCCCGTTTTTTATTGGAGCAAGAGATTTTGTCTCTTCCTATTGATGTTGAATTTAGCGAGGTTTAGCCAAATTCAAGCAATGCTAACTTACTTCCACTTGCGCTTCGCTAATTCTTCGCCGACAAAACTTGCGAATAAAGAATAGCCTAAAGGTGATGGGTGAACATTGTCCGCAAAATAGTATTTACTAGTATCGCCTGCGATCAAATTGTTGGCGCTACAGACCAAAGAAGAACTCAAAGGATTTTTCGCTGCAGTTAAGTCACACGCTGGGGTGGTCGCATTACCGATTCCATAGGTACCAGGATTCGAGGTGTGGTCACGGAAGCGTGTAAAGAGATCGACGATCAAGACATTGTCATTGCCAGCCAAACCTGCCAAGAGGCGCGCATTAAATGTGATGCTCATCCCGTTTAACAAGGTTTGCGTATCAACACTTTGTTTTAGTGCATCGGGTGTTCTGCTCAAGTCTGGCATATTGACAACCACGACATATTTTGCGCCTTTTGCCAATACCAGATTATTTACGTAGCCAGCTAATTCAGTGCCTGCTGTTCCCATTGCGTCCACATAAGTTTGTGCATTCGCCTTTGCATACGCTGCACCCGCTGGGGCGCCAACTGTCGGTGTTAACGTCGCTACTGCACCAGCGATGCAGTTACTTGCTTGGGCATCAGTAGGCTTACATGCGCCACTGGCGATGTCTTTTTGAATTTGACCTGGTACTGCTGCAGTTACTGCTGCTGTTGCTGCTGCCGTCGCTGCTGCAGATAAAGTGCTTGCTTGAATAAATGCGTCATTCGGACCGCCACTGACGAAGACTATTTCAGTGCCGCTAAATTTGCCACCCACCGCATCCAGATGATTTTGAATTTGTTTTGCGACAGGCACAGTCATCTGTCCCAAAACAGCATTGCCGCCGCCTAAGGCTTTATTGCCAGGACCAACAGGATTCGTAACACGTGCACCACCTTGTGCATAGCTTGTGCAGCCAGAGTTATTTTTTACTGGTACGTTGAAACCTTGCGATGCCAAACCTTCTAAGCCAGTTTGCGCAGCGCATGGTGCTGGCAGGCCGAGGTCGGCTGCGACAGTTTCTGTCCAATTTTTTGCAGTTGCACTGTTGATGGTGTACTTGCCTCCACCGAGTGCCGCAACGGTGCCTACTTTATAGGTGCCCACATCACTCAAGCTGTCGCCGAATGAGACTTGAGAAGTAAATTTGATTTTTGGCGCTGGATCAGTGGCGTTGCTGCCGCTGCCGCCGCAGCCTGCAAGAATCGCAGCCGCGATGATAGTCAGTGAATAGTTAATGTAACGCATTTTGTCTCCTGGTCAATTTTATAAGTGTAGGCGAAACGAACGATAGTGCTATTTGAATGCTTACTATATGTCATTAAGTTCAGGCATGGGGTTGAGAGGTGCAATTAAACGACATTCAAAATTAGAAGATTTATTCGAAAAAAAACATCTTTTTTGCACCATCTGCACTAGAAATAATCAATGAAAAAGACCTATCTTTTATTGATATTTCCATAGCGGATAAAAGTCATTTGATGATGTCTACTTTGGATACTGGTAGTATGTTTTTTGTTAGTATCTATTTTGCGACATTCGCTCAATTCTGAATGATGCTCCTATACAAGTGGGGCGATCAATGTCATATTTTGACAAATGAAATTAGTACGTGCGTTCGTTTTACAAGTATTTAAGAACTATTTTGGAGACAATTAAAAATGAAAATGAAACTTATCATCGCTGCTTTGGGTACATGCTTCGCAGCTCCTGTGTTTGCGCAGACCAATGTCACTTTATACGGTATCTTGGATGCCGGTATTCAGGTAAGTAATAGTGGCAAGAGTACACAAACAAAAATGGTCAGTGGTATTGCTGACGGCTCACGCATTGGTTTCAAAGGAACCGAAGACATGGGCGGCGGCTACAAAGCCATTTTTAATCTTGAAGCTCGCGTAGAAGTTGATACCGGCAGCAACAAGGCGGGCAACTTGAGTGATTATCAAGGCTTTGCATTGACCAAAGGCATGGATTTTCCTGATTTTGGTAGTCCTGCTTTGAAGGGCGCTGCAGTCCAAACACTGGCTGGCGTTCGCGCTGCCTTACAACCTAAATTCAATGTCAATGCGACTTCGCCACTCATTTTATCGCGAGGCGGCGGTCCAGATGGTGGTTTGTTTGATCGTACAGCGATGGTGGGCTTGATTACACCGGTTGGTGCGATATTGGCAGGTCGTATGTACACGCCTGCTTATGAAGTCTTTAATGCTGCGGATACGTTTGAAAGCGGTATGGCGGGTAGTTGGGGTGGTATTACTGGCGGTACTGGTGGTTTGTTAACTACAGGTATGGCTATCCGTTCAAATAAATCCTTGCAATACCGTATTGAGTTGCCAAGTGGTTTTGGCGGCGCTTTGATGTACGGTTTTAAGAATTCCGGCTACATCGGTTTAGATAAAGATTTCCTTGCCGCTAACGTGAAATATAAAGCCAATGGCTTCGACGTCGGTATTGGTTATAACCGC
>CAUPNA010000235.1:0-4217 GCA_963512475.1 uncultured Undibacterium sp. | reverse complement strand
GCAGGTGCTGCTTCAACACGGCGAATACCGAAATACACACACAGCAAGCCAGCACATAACATGAGCCATGCTTCCATCAATGTCGCGAATTGCCCATAAAGTACTTTCAACATCATAGCAATCCATGCCTGACGTCTGAGTGCCGACAAATAAGAATGATCGGCGAACAAAATCGATATTGCAATGAGTATGAATAAGATACCGATGAAGAAAATTCCCGCATCGATAACCTTATTTCGCATCATCATCTTCCTTCGATGAATGGTCCGATCGATGCGAACGATACAGCGCCACACAAAAGGCTAGCGCCGCAGCCGCGATACAAAGCCAATGCAAGATGTCGAGCGACAGTAAATGCAAAAACGGGTTCATCGGCCCAAAAGGAGCAAGGGGTTGAATATCACTGTGCATAATGCCATCGAGCACAATATGTGAATACACGCCCATGGTCGCGCCAAGAAAGACCTGCTTGATTGACAGTCCCGACCAATTGTAAAGATCAGGAATCCAAGTCTTGCGCTTTCGAATGTTACACATCACGACAAAAATGCCAAGGACTGCAGGGATAATAAAAGACGATCCAAAAAAGCTATGAAAAAAACGATGCAAAGGAAACTGACCACTCAACATGTAATAAGCTGGCTCTATATCCAATAAGATATTACTCAATGCAAATGCAATGAAGCTGACCTTCTGAGGAAAGAGAACCTGTATGGCCGCACCCGGACCGAAATGGAGTGGCGTAATGGGCATGACCTATGGGACCTGCACCGCATCTATTATCGTCAACACTTCTGGATTTACAAAAGCAATCGCCGTTATCAATTTCTTTGTCATTTTTTCCTATTACTCACCGCCTAAAAGGGGTCTAAAGTCCGGAAACAAGCTTCACTTCCGGTCGTTTTTCGTTGCTTATAGTCACACCCAAATCCGAGTCTGGGGGAGCAGGGCCAATGATTGAGAACGTGACAAACCACTCTCCTTTGCGTTTATCCTTTTCACGTCCCCACTTCGAATAAAAATGAAACGAGAGACCGGATAGCTCATACTTTCTTAAATCATTTTTTGTTTTCTGAATTAAATAGTTCTTCGCTAATGCCACTACCTCGTTAGGCCCTAATAGTGGTGATTTGAATTCATATTGACCTGTTTCTACAGTTTTTTCCGCGGCACCTATTTCCACATGAAAGAACAACGCACATAGTAAAGATTGAAGTATTAATCGCATAGCTTTTCTTTTCCATCAAAGACAAAAGACGGCATTACTTTCAGAAATTTAATCGATGTATTCATTAACACCCGTGCCCCAAAAATGATGCTTTGAACAAAAACGTGCTAGCAACGTAACATAATGCAAATCAGATTTCAAATTGCAATTTCTGTCCCCCACCGTCAAGATTTCGATACAAATACTGGCATCTGTAAGGAAAACCGTACAATGTGCGGACGCACAATTGCCGTGCATCAGTAAAATCAACATTTCATTCAAGCCAATGAAATACTCGAATCTCTCAGTGTCATAATCAAACCCGACTGATTACCCATCTAGTCAAATATAACAACAAAAAAAAGTGGCGTCGGGAATAGGCTTCCCGACGCCTTTATTTTTTGAATTACTCTCCAAAAAATTTCCAAACTAAGAAAGAGACATCATGATCATAGGCGTACCTAAAGAGATTAAGAACCACGAATACCGCGTGGGCATGACTCCCTCCTCTGTGCGTGAATTGACTTCACGCGGACATCAAGTACTGGTGCAAAAAAATGCCGGCACCGAGATTGGTCTAGGCGATGAGCAATACAAGGCTGTCGGTGCAGAATTAGTCGAAACCGCAAAGGAAATTTTTGAACGTGCGGAAATGATCGTCAAAGTCAAAGAACCGCAAGCGCTTGAATGCGCGATGTTGCGTCCCGGTCAAATTCTGTACACCTACTTGCATCTGGCACCAGACCCAGAACAAACTGCTGCCTTGGTGAAATCCGGCGCGATTTGTATCGCTTACGAAACCATCACGGGTGCAAATGGCGGCTTGCCTTTATTGGCACCGATGAGTGAAGTCGCTGGTCGCATGGCGATACAAGCAGGTGCTGCCCATCTGGAAAAATCCAAAGGTGGCATGGGTTTGTTGCTGGGTGGCGTGCCTGGCGTAGCGCCTGCGCATATCGTGATTATCGGCGCTGGTGTGGTCGGTACCAATGCGATGCAAATGGCGGCGGGCACTGGTGCTCGTGTCACCGTATTAGATAAGAGCGTCGATCGTTTACGTCAATTGGATCTGGTGTATGGCAATCGCATTTCCACCTTATATTCCAATGCACAAGCGATCGAGGAAGCGGTGCTTTCTGCCGATTTAGTCATTGGCGGTGTTTTGGTTCCCGGTGCTGCAGCACCAAAACTAGTGAGTCGCGATCTGATTTCGCGTATGAAAAAAGGTGCGGTCGTGGTTGACGTCGCGATTGACCAAGGTGGTTGTTTTGAGACTTCTCACGCGACCACTCATGCCGAACCCACTTTTGTAGTCGATGGCGTGATTCATTATTGCGTAGCAAACATGCCTGGCGCAGTAGCCCGCACTTCTACATTCGCCTTAAACAATGCAACGGTTGGCCATGCAGTAGCGTTAGCGACTAAGGGATGGAAACAGGCTCTGCGCGACGACATTCATTTGCGCAATGGCCTGAATGTGTGTGAAGGCAAAGTGACCTACGAAGCCGTAGCACGTGATCTAGGCTATGGCTATGTGGCTGCGGATAGCCTATTGAATTAATACATTGGGTGCGCACGAGGCTATCATTTTAAACGAGTTGCCCTGATGCTTATCAATACCCAAAAAAGCCGACGTTAGCGTCGGCTTTTTTATCTTGACTATTTACTTACCGGCGCTGACGCCACCAATTCCATCGACTGTTTTACTAATCGATTTTGGATTTCCAAAATAATTTAAAGAACCGATACCTTGAACATTGGC
This sequence comes from uncultured Undibacterium sp., assembly GCA_963512475.1. Taxonomy (GTDB): domain Bacteria; phylum Pseudomonadota; class Gammaproteobacteria; order Burkholderiales; family Burkholderiaceae_D; genus Undibacterium. Next base: position 1,248 of record CAUPNA010000235.1, on the reverse strand, counting down.
TTTAAGCTTCTCTGTTGCAGTCACTTCAACCGAACCTATCCCTTCTACTGTTGCATCGACATTTTCTGCGACTAAGCCTTTAGCATCAACAAAACCCACACCTTGCGCACGCAATTTAAAATCACGCACCTTGCCACTCATTTTTAGCAAACCTACGCCTTCATAATTTAACTCAAAACGCTCGCCTGCAATTTTGCTCACTGTTGTTAAGCCTGCACCTTCCATTTTGAATTTGGTTAATGCTGGCATCGTCACGATCACTTTTAAATCATCGGAGATACGGATATTCTTTTTTTCTTTGTAGCTGATTAAAAGCTCATCGCCAGAAATATCGGTGATGATTTTTTCCATGTATTTATCATCGCCTTTGATCGTAATCGAATGTGCACTGCCCACAACGACTTCTACCGATAATGCACCTTGTGTACGTATCGTACTAAATGGCGTTACCTTGCGAACTTGCTCACCTGCACTAGCTAAAGTGCTGGCAAGAGCGAGGCCGATTGTGAAACATGAAATCCAAATTTTGCGCATGATGAGCTCCAAAGGCGAATAGGTTAATAATTGAACGAACAATTTTCTTCACAACAAAACTGCAATAAAGCTAGTTTGCCTATCTTTTCGTGTTTTGTGTGACAAACCCGATGAAATGTCATTTTAGGGGTTCAGAATGCAAAATGCTCACCAGCGAGCGAAAGAAAACAAAAATAAGCAAAAAAAAACGGCGCATGACGCGCCGTCTTTATTTGCAAAGAACTAGATTACTTTGCTGGTGTCGCAGGTGTTGATGCAGCTGCCTTTTCTACTGTTTTTTCTACCGCTTTTTCAGTCTGTTTTTTGACCGCTTTTTCAGCATGCTTAGCTGGCGCAGTCGCAGTTTTGACATCGGCACTGGCTGCAACTTTTGCGGCAGCAGGTACGCTAGCCGCTGCAGAAGCAACTGCAGCTGGCACTGTTACTGGTGATGCTACAGCACTGGTTGCTTTTGCTGCTTCAGCTTTCATGGCTGCTTTAGGTGTCGATGCGACACTTGCTGCTGCGGACGCTACGGCGGGTGTAGTTGTTACGCTAGTCGCTGGCGTTACCGCTGGTTTTGCTGGCGCTGTTTGTGTTTGATTAGCGTGTGCCAAAGCTGCGCCAAAAGAGATTGCTGTTGCAACGAATGTCAATGCGATTTTCTTCATGATAAATTCCCTATAAATTGAACTGCAAAATTGAGTTACATAAGAGTGAGTACAAATCCGGTGC
>CAUPNA010000234.1:0-4252 GCA_963512475.1 uncultured Undibacterium sp. | reverse complement strand
ATGTTTCCGTGCTAAAAACCAAGTCGTCAAGCCTAAGAAGAAGGCAAGTAGCAAGCCAGGAATTACGCCTGCCATAAAGAGCTTACCCACCGAAGTATTAGTAGACACCGAATACATCACCATCACGATGGAAGGCGGAATCAAAATTCCCAGTGCACCGGATGTCGTGATCACCCCAGCACCAAAACCACGCGGATAGCCTTGCTTGACCATCGCAGGCAAAATAATAGAGCCTATTGCCACCACAGTCGCAGGTGAAGAACCGGATACGGCAGCAAACAAAGCACAAGCCAATACGCCGGCCAAAGCTAAGCCGCCATGCCAATGCCCCACCAAAGACACCGCAAAATTAATCATGCGCCGCGCGACCCCGCCATGGGTTAGAAAATTCCCTGCCAGAATAAAGAAAGGGATCGCCATGATTTCAAACTTCTCGATACCGGTGAACAGCTTTAAGGCCACAGACTCAATCGGCACCGTGGTCATGGTGAATAAGAAGGTCAATACGGTTAGACCAAGCGCAATTGAGATCGGCATCCCTGTCATCATCAACAGGAGTAACAAGGTAAAAATAATTAATGCGTTCATGCTTTCACCTCATCTTCCAAACCCTCTACATGCGCGTGATCGTGCTTGGGCAATTCACCTGTTTTGAGAAAATTCCACGCTACTTGCAAAAACCGGAAAGACATTAAATACGAACCCAGTGGGATTGCCAGATACACCCACCACATAGGGATCTCCATGTCAGCCGAGGTTTGATCGGTCTGCGCCATGCCATAGACAAAATTGGCCCCTAAAGTGCCGACGATGCCGGTAAAAAGAGCACCTGCCCCGAGACTGATCAAGACGAACAACTTCTTGTTCTTGTCATTCAAACGATTTACCAACACATCTACACCGACGTGAATACCAGAACGAACGCCGTACGCGGCACCAAATTTGGCCATCCAGACGAATAAATAGATGGTCAACTCTTGTGCCCAACTGGTGTTCAATTTAATTAGAGCATCCTGTACCACCGGGATATCAAAGCCCGATAAGTAGCGATGCAGTACCGCAACAAAAGTAATGATCGTCGCCGTAGCCATCAAGAAAGCGATCAAATACTCTTCCAAGTGATCAAGCAATTTCATGCTAGCTCCCTGTAAGAAAGAAATAGAAATGGTTTTTGTGGATAGGATCAATCTGAACCTGCTGTTCAGATCCGCCGCATTCAGATTGATCGTTGAAGAGAGAGGATGTCTTTATTTAAGACCCAAAGCCTGCGCTTCTTTATTGACGCTTTGTATCAGTTCTTTACCGATACGGCCTTCCATTTCGCGTTGCACTGGTACCAATACCTTAGACCACTCGGCACGTTCTTTGTCAGTCAAACTATAGACAGTCGTTTTGCCCGATTTTTTTACTGCTTCTAAAGCCGTGTCATTTTCAAGCTGCGCAATTGCGTTCGCGTATTGCGTCGCAGATTTCATCGCGGCATTTAATTCAGTGCGAATATCAGCGGGCAGACCATCCCAAAATTTCTTATTCACGATGACGGCATAACCTAGGTAGCCATGATTCGTGACTGTGACGTGTTTCTGCACTTCGTGCATTTTCTGTGTGTAGAGATTAGACGGTGGATTTTCTGTTCCATCGACCACACCCGTCTGCAACGCCTGATAGACCTCGGAGAATGCCATGACTTGCGGATTGGCCCCCATGGCACGCATTTGCGCATCCAGTACTTTGGAAGATTGTATGCGTAATTTCTTACCTTTCAAATCGCTTGGCACACGCATAGGAATATTCGACGACATGACTTTAAAACCATTGTCCCAAAATGCCAGCCCCGTAATACCTTTCGGCTCTAATTTTGCCATCAGGCTGGCACCAACTGGTCCTTCGGTGACGCGGTGCAAAACGTCGCGATTTTGAAAAATATATGGCAGATCGAAGACTTCAAATTCTTTCACACCTAGTGGACCAAATTTAGCCAAGGACGGTGCCAACATTTGTACCGCACCTAGTTGCAATGCTTCCAGCTCTTCTTTGTCTTTGTAGAGCGTGCTATTGGGATAAAGCTCTACTTTGACTCTGCCCTTAGTCGCTTTTTCGGCTAACTCTTTAAAGCGCTCTGCCGCTTTACCTTTTGGCGTGTCGTTGGCGACCACGTGGCTAAATTTGATGATGATAGGGTTTTGTGCCAGCGCATTACTACTCATTCCAAAACCTAGAGTAGCGGTCGATATTGCGGCAAGGGCTGCCAGCAGACTACGACGCTTGGATTTGTGCACGGATAGTTGATTTGAATGTGAGTTCATTAAAGTCTCCTAATTTTAAAATTGTGCAAACATTATTGGCCTCTAAGTCATAAATACACAACTGTGGTTAACCACAATGTCGTCTGATTTACACAAAACGATGACCGAACACTTTAGACCCAGCACTTCAGCTACACTTTTATCATGAACACCAAACCTACTCCAACCCGCGCCTTTCCGCTTGCTCTGCCATGGATGCTACCGATTCTACTTGTACTGCTATTTCTGGCGGTATTGATCTGGCTCCCATGGCAAGCGCAGCGCATGGAGGCCAATGAGCGACAAGAACAATTGATTGCAGATACTCTGTGGGTAGAACAGGCGATTCAGTTTCAATTAAAGCGCAATGAAGAAAGTCTGGTGGCATTCAGTGAAGATTTTGTACAAAACAAAATCAACCATCAAGCACTCATTGATCGTCTGCGCATCTACACCAACAATAATCACGAAATTCAAGATTTAATGTTGTGGGACAGTCAAAACAAATTAATCGCAGCAAATAGCGACACCGCGCTAGACAAGGCACCTGGCTCAGCGCAATCAGATAACCGCGAATTGATCCGTCAATCCATCTTGACCAGTGCATTATTCACACAAAAAATTCAAAAACCCTCGTGCATGAAGCACACAAAAAATGCCAGTATTGTACTGTGCCGCTTTCCGCTTTTCCGCGACCAAGTCTATTTGGCGAGCATGACGATCAGCTATCGTTTACAAACTTTATTAGATGAAGCCGTGCCTTGGTGGTTTGCACAAGAACATGCCATCACGCTGTTAGACAGTGAAGAAAAAATCTTAGCAAAACGAGTTGCTGGAGGTCCTGGGAAAAACATTTATACGCATAATCGGGCCTTAGAACTACCACAACTTACATTGACCTTGCACACCAATAGCACCAAAAGTGCACCCAAGCTGTTGGCTAATCTGCTAGTGCTCACTGTCGTTTTATTATCACTTGGCTTAGTCTGGAGTCTGATCGCCTTATGGCGCGATATCCATCGTCGCTTGCAGGCAGAAGGTGCCTTACGCAAAGAGGCTGCGTTTCGTGCCGCGATGGAAAACTCACTCATCACGGGTTTAAGAGCACGCGATATGGAAGGACGCCTGACCTATGTCAATCCCTCGTTTTGTAAAATGATAGGTTTTCCAGCCGAAGAGTTAGTTGGTAAATTGCCGCCTATGCCGTATTGGGCACCAGAGGAAAGAGCAGAGTATGAGAGTCGCTTTGCGCAAATATTGACGGGCACGGTACAACCAGAAGGTTTTGAAATTATTTTTCAACGTGCCAACGGCGAACGTTTTCCTGTCTTGATCTATGAATCACCACTAGTGGATGAACACGGCCAACAAACCGGTTGGATGAGCTCGATCCTCGATGTGTCTGAACTAAAACGCGCGCAGGAATTGACCCGACAACAGGAAGAAAAACTCCATGCGAATGCCAGACTAGCGACCATGGGAGAAATGGCGTCTATGCTGGCGCATGAATTAAATCAGCCCTTGGCAGCGATTTCTAGCTACACCACGGGTGCTTTGAATATTTTGCAGCAAGAAGAAAACAACGCACTCGCGACATCACAATCGACACCCGATGCCATACCAAAAACCGTAAGACAGTCTTTAAGTGAAGTTTTAGAAAAAGCCAAACAGCAAGCGCAACGTGCAGCGCAAGTAATTCGCAGTGTGCATGAGTTCGTCAAGAAGCGCGAAGCTAGCCGTGCGCTATTGAGCATCAATGCCCTGCTGCAAAGCGTCATGCCCTTAATCGAGCTGCAGGCACACAATGCCCACATCCACGTGCATTATCAAATTGACCTGGACTTACCAGACGTCTTCGCCGATAAAGTTTTAATAGAACAAGTGCTGCTCAACCTAACACGCAATGCGATAGAAGCCATGCAAGAGGTCGCCTATCCTCAGCGCCAATTACAGATCCACGCGCATTT
>CAUPNA010000233.1:0-4357 GCA_963512475.1 uncultured Undibacterium sp. | reverse complement strand
GATGCCGCACTACAAGTGCCGTGCCCGCCCATGACATTACTCACTTTGGTAGAAAATGCGGTGCGCCACGGTATTGATCCGAGTGAAGAAGGTGGTCGAATTGATGTCACAGTGCAGATGCAAAACGATTGCTGTGTGGCGCAAGTGCGCGATACTGGCGTGGGCTTGAGTGGAGGTCAAGGGAGTAAGGGCCTTGGCACAGGCTTGGCAAATCTGCGTGAACGATTACAATTGGTCTTTGCAGATCAAGCACAGCTCAGTTTGACGGCAATCGAACCGCATGGCTTTCTTGCAGAAATCTATTTTCCAGCCCAACTGAACACTACAACGACCAATTTGTTATAGGGAATCCACATGACCTCAGCCCGCCCTACCGCACTTATCGCCGATGACGAACCGCTGCTGCGTAGTTCATTAACACGTATGCTGGCGCAGGTTTGGCCCGAACTAGAAATCGTGGCAGAAGCGCGCAATGGTCGCGAAGCAGTCGAGCTATACCAAGACCTGAAACCAACCGTGTGTTTTTTGGACGTGCATATGCCAGGAATGACGGGCATCGAAGCAGCACGTCAACTTGGACGTGGTGTGCATTTGGTTTTCGTCACGGCGTATAGCGAATATGCAGTGGAAGCCTTTACGCAAGGCGCATTAGATTATTTAGTGAAACCTGTGGACCCAGAGCGCCTCGCTGACACCGTTGCCCGCGTACGAGAACGTATTGGCACTTCGCAGGAAGCACCAGACATTGAAGTCTTGTTGGATAAGTTAGAAGCTCGCATGCAAAAGAAAGCTGCACCGGAACCCTTGCGCTGGATTAAAGCCATGGTAGGTCAGTCTTTGCGCATGATCCCTGTCGCTGATATCGACTTTTTGCGTTCAGACGAAAAGTACACTTTAATAGCGTGGCGTGGTGAAGATGGCAAACCAGCGGAAGCTTTAATTCGTAGTTCACTCAAGGAATTGCTAGATCAACTCGACGGCGCGCATTTTATTCAAGTGCATCGCTCGGTGGTCGTGAATATCAATATGGTGAGCCATGTGACGCGTGGAGAGCACGAGACAGCCACCGTTTTCATGAAAGGTCGCACCGATAAATTACCTGTGAGCCGCAGCTATTTGCATCATTTCAAGCAGATGTGATTTTCTAATTAGTGCTTTGTAGACTAGTTAATTTCAAACATCAGATCGCACTAAATTAGTGCGATCTGATGTTCATCTGTTTAGGATCAATCGTGTTTCTTTAACAAGGCTTCTAAATCTCTATCCTAAAATTTCCATTCGACCGCTAGATCACCTTGCAAACGATGATTCGGTTTGACGATATAAGGATTTCAGGGATCGCAATTTCAGTGCACAGGCCACACTCCCCCCCCCCCTCTTTTAGCTAACTTAGCCGTATTGCTTCGCCTTGTGAAATTCAGTTCGCTGACGCATCGAAGTATTCACATTACATATTCTTTTAAGCGGGACCTTGTTCTGTGTCCGCTTTTCCGCATGCAACTCACCGACGTCTACCGCAACTCATGGTGATCAGACCGTAGCTCGTCCTTTTCTAATGGAAACCGTAGGGTGTAAAAGCGGATACTTCATCATCGATTGCAGCTTGCAATCTTTTCAAACACTTGGCACCCACTCTCTATTAAGGAAATGAAATGACTATCTTCTCTCATCAAACATCCAAGATTCGCCAGGCCATCACGGCCTCACTCTTGATCGCCCCTTTGTTCACGCCATTGCTTGGCATGCAGTCAGCACAAGCCCATGAATACAGCGAACTTATCAAAGCAAAAAAATATGCAGAAGTGGAACGTGCAATCGGAGCAAAACTGGCGACTGATCCGAATTATCCCGATGCTTTGTTGGCCAAAGTCGACTTGATCTTAATTGAAGGTAAAGTCACTCGCCTCGACGAGGGCGTTAAGTTCGCGGAACAGTGCGTTGCAAGCAATCCCAAAAATTCTGAATGTCATGAAGCGCTTGGAAGTGTGCTTGGTGTCAAGGCAGAAAAAGGCGGCATGATGGCGGGTATGGGCTCTCTCGGAAAAATTCGTGACTCCTTAAAAAAAGCGATTGAATTAGATCCAAGAAATTTTAGTGCAGCTAAGTCTTTGATGAGTTTTTATTTGGAAGTGCCTGGTTTAATGGGTGGTAGTAATTCAAAAGCGAAAGACGTGATTGCTGAAATGCAGAAAGTTAATCCGGCAGTTGCGAGTTTATTGCAAGCGAAGTTTGATCTCAAAGACGAGAAGTTCGAAAAAGCGAAAAGCGGTGTTTTGGCGGTCAATACCAGCGGTAATGCTGTCATCGCCCAGTTACAAAACGACATCGCTATAGAGATCGCTCAAACTCTAGTCAAAGACAAAAAATTTGCCGATGCAGAAAAGATGCTGCGCGAAGTAATACAACGTTTTCCTGAGTCTTCGGTCGCTTATCTTGGACTTGGCAGATCATTGCAAGAACAAGGCAAAGCAAAAGAAGCTCTGCCACATTTAGAAAAATCATTAAGTATCGATGTGACTGGTGCCGCGTTTTATCGACTCGGTAAAACATGGCAAGCATTGGGCGACAAACCAAAAGCTGTTTCCTTTTTTGAAAAAGCACTCGCATTCACTCCAGCGCTGGGCACAAAAACCCGTGATGATGCTGAAGAACAATTGAAACAACTCAAGTAATTTTCATTCCATAAAACCTGATAAGAAATGATAGGAGAAAAAAGATGAATGAAGTTTCACTCACCCGTCTTAATGTATTGCGTGCGATGTATTTATTGGTGGTAGTCGGGCTAGCGCTCAGCTTATGGCCAAACGTATTCGCTTCGACAAAGCCGTTCGCAGAATGGGAGTTTTTTCGCGGCGTCCAAGTCTCTATGATGGGGGCTTTTTGGTTGCTGTGTGTATTGGGCATTCGTTATCCCTTACAGCTTTTGCCGATACTGATGTGGGAATTGCTGTGGAAGACGATTTGGCTCATCGCAGTACCCTTGCCGCTCTGGTTAAATGGAGCGCTTGATGATAAGTTACTGCCTAATGTATTTGCGATAGGTTTGGTTATTCTCGTGTATGCCGCCATACCTTGGTCTTATGTCTATCGTCACTACGTCAAAAAGCAAGGTGATCAATGGCGCAGCGCAAAGTAAAAAGACGTATCAATCGCACCGAACACAATACTGAAGGTAAATCATGAAAAAAATCCTACGTAATATCTTATTTGGTTTACTTGGTTTTGTTACGATCGTCGGTGCTTTGTTCGCCTATTTTCTCTACACGCCTGATCCCGACATGCCACAACTATCTGGTGTACTGACAAAAGCTACCATTCAAGTCGACGGCAAGGAACGGACTTACCGTACCTATCTACCAAAAGGCTTGGCGAAAGGTGCGCCCTTAGTCATCGTCATGCATGGTTCAGGCCAAAATGGAACACAGATTCGCTTGGAGACCGGTTATGGATTTGACCGCTTAGCGGATCAATATGGTTTTGGCGTGGTCTATCCGAGCGCGAGTTCGTTTGATTGGAATGACTGTAGCAAAGTGGGCGATTTTAAAGTTGATGGACTCGAGCTTGACCATGTTAAATTTTTGACGCTACTCACCGATAAACTGATTGCAGAAAACGGTTTCGACCCGCAACGTGTTTTTGCAACCGGGGTGTCTTCCGGTGGATTTATGTCCTTGCGCTTAGCCATAGAAGCCCCCGCTCGTTTTCGCGCGGTGGCCGCAGTTTCGGCAAACGTACCTGTCGCGGACAATTTTAAATGCACAAGCACCGGACCAAGCACATCAGTGATGATTATGAATGGTACTGAAGACCCCATCGTTCAGTATGGTGGTGGCGAGACTAGCCTGTTCGGTTTGTTTTACAAGGGCGGCATACTAAGATCATCGCAGGATACGGCAAGGTTCTTTGCCGATCTGAATAAAATTGGTGGCAATCCTATGACGAATCCTACGACGAGTTCAGTACGACTAAGTGGTGAAGACAAGACAAAATTCGAACGTGCGCTTTGGAAAAACGAAAGCAAAACGGAAGTGGAACTTGTGACCATCTTTGGTGGCGGACACGGCATGCCTCAGCCTTATTGGAAACGTCCGCGCTTAGTTGGTCCGTCGCCTATGGCACCAAATGGCCCTGCCATGATTTGGGATTTTTTTGCACGGCAGGCTAAGTAATTAGTCGTTTTCAAAGACACTTCGTAGCGAGATATTCAGCTCTTCTGCGACCGATTACGAAGTGTCTTGCTGGCAAATGGTTTCCACTCAACCCAACCAAGAAGAAATTCCATGCCAAAATCCTTCTGGCACTCTCAAAAGTAGGTAAGTCATAGTCACATAACGCAAGAATTTGCCGATTGCCATAT
>CAUPNA010000232.1:0-4460 GCA_963512475.1 uncultured Undibacterium sp. | reverse complement strand
TCAAAGCGACATCTGCTTTACGTATTAAAGGTGAATGACTAGCAGCAATCGCGATAATCTTGGCGCCACGTTCGCGAGCTTTTTCGGCCACTTCTAGTAGCTCTGGCAGTCGCCCACTGCTACTACTGATCACCACCACATCTTGCTCGCTCAAGACGCTCGCCGACAATAACTGTAGACGTGAGTCGGTGTGCGCAATACTAGGAATACCCAAGCGCAAAAATTTAAACTGGGCGTCTTGCGCAACGACACCATAATGACCAATCGCATAAAACTCAATCCGATTGGCACGATTAATTAAGGCAATCGCCCGCTCTATCATGTCGCGATTGAGTTGACTACGTACTTGCAAAATGGCAGAAGCGGTATTACCCAAGACTTTAGCACCTAGCTCCAGAGCTGAATCATCATCTGTCACCTGAATGTGCGTGACCGGCACGGTACCGGTTAAACCCGATGCCAATCGCAATTTAAAATCCGACAAACCTTCACAACCTAAAGATCGGCAGAAGCGAATCACCGTCGGTTGACTGACATCAGCGGCGCGGGCGATTTCGGCGATAGGATCGTTGACCACTGCACGAGCATGCGCCAAGACATGCTCGGCAACACGTAGCTCGGCGGGTGATAAATCGGAACGAATACGTCGTATCTGTCCCAAGATCGCTGAGCCAGGGTCGGTATTCAGCGTTCTAAGCTGTGCATCCAAAATGGCCGAAGCGCCGATAAATGTGGCTTGCTCAGCCGTTATCACAAAAGTTGGAATCGCCGCAACATAGCGACTAAAGCGCCCTTTTTGTTCAAAGCGCGCACGGAAACTGGATTTTTCAAAATACCCACCCAGACGTGGCACGATACCGCCGCCTATATAAATACCGCCCATCGCACCCAAAGTCACCGCCAGATTGGCAGCCGCGGTACCGAGTAATGAGCAAAATACATCGAGCGCTTGTATGCAATAGATATCACTTTCATCGAGCGCCATTTGCGTGATTTCTGGCGCGCTCAGATCACGCATTAAGCCCTGCCCATGTTCCACAAGAGCACGATAAATCAACTCCAAGCCTGGCCCAGACACCAAACGTTCGAAAGACACGTGCTCAAAATGTTTCCAGACATAGCGCAAAATGACGATCTCGCGCTCATCACGTGGCGCAAAACTGGTGTGACCACCTTCCGAACCCAAGGAAATCCAACCATCGCCCGCAGGAATCAAACCCGATGTCCCCAAACCACTACCCGGCCCTAGTAAGCCGATAACGCTCTGCTTGCGGGGACTACCGCCGCCTATTTGCTGAACGTCATTCGGTCCCAAACGCGGCAATGCCATCGCCAGCGCAGTAAAGTCATTCACAATCAAGAGTGTGTCAAAACCCAGTTTTTGGCGCATTTCTTCTATAGAAAACCGCCAGTGATAATTGGTCATGCTGACCATATCGCCATCCACAGGATTCGCGATCGCGACCGCCGCGTGCTCGATTTGAAAATCAGGCAAGGTTGCCAGATAAGCACGCATCGCCGCGTAAAAATCGGAATAATCTGCACACAGTAAAGAAGTGACATATTGAAAATCGCCGCGCCCCATTTCCAAGGCAAAGCGTGCATAAGTGCCGCCTATGTCTGCCAGCAAGTGCGGCGTGGCATGTTGTGCGTTGGTATTTCCTGAGCGTGATATTGATTGGGTTTCCATAGGGTTCCAAATTGATAGTGCATATTCAATACGATGCGATGCAATCCTTAGCGCTACTGCTTCACTGCGATAGCTTAGACAAGCCGGCCAATATAGTTACAAGTTGGCATCAACAATACTAAGTTGTATTGTAGTCTGACTAGACAAGTCGTGAATATATCAAATATTCGACTACAAATTGGCTCAATCTACTTGGCGAATTATGTCGTTAATGCCGTAGAGAAAGCAATATTTGTAACTAGACTACAAAAATAGCCTGTAGTTGACCTCGCTGTCGCTACCGTTTTATGGATAGGCATCAAGTTCATAAATGGCTTCATCACTGCCTGACAGGTCAACGACGTTACCAAGCAATATCATGGATGCCTTAGGTTAATACCTTATGTAAAGCCCCTAAGGTAAGCCATGCTTGCCATCTCTGTGAGGATCATGTATTCGGGTTTTGATACTTTTGGTTTTTGGTCTCTAACGATGTTGCTGGATACCGCAAGCGACTACAAACCATATAAAAAATATTTCGATGAATTTTTTATCAATATTTTTTCTGGAAAACCACAAATCAAGAAAAATCCTGAAACTTAACAACAAATGCGTTGCCATATTTATGTAGTTTTGCTACATTGACTTAAAAATAGTCACACAAAATCCTAACTATCTTAATTACCATGAGTTATGCAAAAGTGCTGCAACACGGCGTGATTACCAATCACCCGCTCTGTTTGGCCGTTTTTGTATGATTTGCACTACAGGACTTCGCTCTGATGACCAACGCCACCTCTTCAAGCCCAATAACGATAACGACAGCACCCTACCCTTGGCTGGTCGCAGACATAGGTGGCAGCAATGCCCGCTTTGGCTGGATCGCTGGCGCAAATCAGACGATCTCCCATGTACACACGTTGGCAGTCAATAAATTCGAAACGCCGATTGCAGCCAGCGAAAACTATCTGGCGCGTCTACAAGAACAGTTAGGCTCGGCCTACCAACCACCGCGCTGTGCTGCTTTTGCAGTGGCCACCGCAGCAGGTCAGGATCAGATTAACTTCACAAACAGTCATTGGGGATTCTCACGCGCTCATGTTCAGGCGTCATTACAACTTGAGCGCTTCCTGGTGATAAATGATTTTGAAGCCTTAGCACTCTCTCTACCCCGTTTACAAGCAAGCCAGATTCGCGCCCACGATAAATTGCCTGAGCATCATGGCACGCTCGCGGTGGTTGGACCTGGTACCGGACTGGGTGTCGGCTCAGTGATAGAAACTCGCCATGGTTGGATTGCCATTCCTGGTGAAGGCGGTCATGCCAGTCTGGCGGCGACGGATGACTTTGAATCCCAAGTGCTCAGCCGGGTACGTCAAGAATTTCCTCATGTTTCTGCCGAACGACTATTGTCAGGCATAGGCCTACCAGTGCTATACCGCGCAGTGGCACACAATTTAGGTAGCACTGCGGAAGAGCTCAGCACCGAAGTCATCGTCGAACGTGGCCTGCAAAATCAGGATGCCGCTTGTCGTCAAACTTTAGACACATTCTGCGCTCTTCTAGGCAGTTTCTGCGGTTCCATTGCACTGACCGTAGGCGCGCGCAGCGGCGTGTACATTGGTGGCGGTATCGTACCTCGCTTTGGCGACTTCTTTTTCAACTCACGTTTCCGCGAAAAATTTGAAGCCAAAGGCCGTCTGCAGCCTTATTTGCAACAAATTCCCACAGCACTAATTACCGACACATTAGCCGCTCTGAACGGTGCTGCCTTTGCGATAGAACAGAGCGAAGCGCCTCTTACACAAAACGGAGCGTAAATTCTATGCAGCGCCGCCTATTCTCCCCAAGACTTCACAAATTACTAACCCCACTCAGTAGTTTGTTGGGCGGCGCTGTTTTTTTTTCCGCAATTGTATTAATAGCCGGAATACCCAGTCTGGCCTATGCTTCCGAAACTACGCTAGCTCCACCACAAAACAGCACGTATGACATTCAACATGTAGAACCATCGTCATGGTGGATAGGGATGAAACATCCCGAACTTCAATTGATGGTGCATGGAAAGAACATCAGCGAACTAACACCACACATCGATTATCCAGGCGTCAGCATTCGCCAGATACAGCGCAGTGACAATGCCAATTACTTATTTATTGACCTGCACATCGCAGCAAATAGTATTGCTGGAACAATCAACATCGTATTTAAGCGTGGCGAGAAGACTGTATTGACACAAAAATTTAGTCTAGAAAACCGTCGCCCGCATTCAGCTTCGAGAGCGGGTTTTACACCTGGCGATGCGATTTATTTGGTGGTACCGGATCGCTTTGCCAATGGAGATCGCAACAACGACAGCCATTCCAATTACAGCGACAAACTCGCACGTGATGTTGCTGGTGGGCGGCACGGCGGTGATATACAAGGCATGCAACAACACCTAGACTACATTGCGAACATGGGATTTACCATGTTGTGGCCAACGCCATTAATGGAAAATGCCATGCCGGTGAATTCTTATCACGGCTACGCGGCAACCGATTTCTACAAGATAGATCCCCGCTTCGGCAGCAACGCCAGCTATAAAGAACTGGTGGCATCCGCCAAACAAAAAGGCGTGGGCATGATCCAAGATATCGTCTTAAATCATATTGGGTCAAATCATTGGTGGATGAAGGATTTACCCAGCAGCGACTGGTTAAATTTTCCTAAAAAATATACCGAGACCAATCACATACGCAGCACTTTGCAAGATATCCATGCTTCGCAAATCGATAAACAAAAGTTCGCG
>CAUPNA010000231.1:0-4503 GCA_963512475.1 uncultured Undibacterium sp. | reverse complement strand
TCGGGGATTTGCTCTTTCCACTGCCCTTTGATTTGGGCGGTAAAGATTCCCTGAAAAGTATCCTTAGCGATATTGCGCTCAGTTTCGTGGAAATACATCAAAGCCTGATCTTTGGGACGTGCTGAACCTGGCAGTACTTTCAAACCATGCGCTTCTAAAATCGGCCGTAATTTTTCAGCATAAGCTGAATCAAGCAAATAGCCATGCGGCACACGAATTTCATCGACCGCTTTGAAGGCAACATAGGCCGGCAGGTCCATCTTAGTGCGTGATTTTTCGCCGATGATTTGGCCGTTTGCGTCCTTAACCGGATCAATCACGTCAAAACTATAGGTCTCCGCCAGGGTCATTTCAGTACGCAAAGGAAGGCGTGCGTCATTGTTTTTCCATTGATCAGCCCAACGTGCTTTCGCGGCGACTTGCTCACGTTTGACTTGCTCTTTGTTCGCCGCTAACCAACGTAATAATTCCACCACATACAAACGATTATCTTCTATACGTTCCTTATAGCTACGATACACGTAAGTCTCCACCAGAACACCCAGAGCATATTGCAGTGTTGGGTAATTACTTACTAAGTTAGGCGTAGAAAAAGCCGATTCCCAACCGTCAATCTGCTTGTCTTTGTTGTAGCGGAAATTACCGTAATCATAGGTTGGCATCCCGCGCGGCAACATGGTAGCGCGCACGTCAGTTAACATCTTGCGATTAAGCCCCTGCAGTGGCGCGTCGCCACCTGTCGCCCAAGCTGGTTCATAGGTGATATGAAAGCCGTGATAGCTGCCATTGGTCGTGTGCAAATCAAATACCGCCGCCGGTTGAAAGTCTTGATACATCGCCAGCATCCAACGCGTATTTGCAGCGGCAGCCTTCATCATGTCGCGATTCAGGTCTATTCCAAACGCATTTTCACGCGGCCCTACGCCACCCGCCGGATTGGGCTGATGACGGCGATTTAAGGGATCTTGCGCATCCGCACCGTCAGCGTTATAAGTTGGTAGCGTCACGATTTCTATCGACTGACGAATTTCCGGATACTTCCCTTGCACTAATTCGCGCAAGATAATTTGCATCGCATCTTTACCCTCAACCTCGCCCGCGTGAATACCCGCATTAATATAGACACGCAAAGGATCTTTTCCCGTAGAGGCGAGACGCCAGGCATTCAAAGGCTGCCCCGTCTCCGTAGCGAGCGGTGCTTTTTTGGGCTGATATCGACTCAAGGATTTATCCTTTTTTTGCAGTTCCGTCATGAATTGCGCCACGTCGGCAACTGTGCTGGTGCTCTGATAATTATTCTGCTCAAAACGCGCTTGTGGCCAAGTGGCGTCTTTGGATTTATCAGCTGCTTGCACTCCAGAAGTAAGGGCTACAAACACACTGAAGGCTAATACCGTTTTTTTCACAGTTTTCATTTTTCTTCTTATCAGGTTATGAACATCAGCTTACGAATGTTCGTGGCAGAACACATACAAAAAAACGACCTGAGCAATACATCACCCAAGTCGTTTTTAATCATTCATTCAGACAACGGCTGTGCAAATTATTTGCTAGCGTTACGTTGCTTCCAGGCTTCCAGATATTTGGCTGCTTTAGGATTTTTCTCATCCCACTTAGGTGCATCTTTGCTGTTAGCGATATGCTCAATGGCAACCGCAACGGCGCGATCAACTTTCGCCATATTCTCGTAGTCGATCTTGTTCGCTTCATCACCTAAACCATGATAATCAGGGAATCCATAAGCCACGCTAATCGTATGAGCAGGAATACCCTGATCAGCCAAAGCCTGGTTATCACTGGCACCAAAGTATTTATCGCTATTCACAGGATGCTTCCAAACGTTGATACCTGTCTTGTCGCCTGCCTGTTTAATAATGGCACCAACTTCGGAGAAATCAAAACCCGTCACACCCACCGACGCGACTTGAGCGCCTTCTGAATCATCGGTACGACCAACTTGCTCAATATTGATACCGGCAACTGTTTTTTCTATAGGGAAAACTGGATTTTTTCCATAGTAACGTGAACCCACTAAACCTTTTTCTTCACCGAAGAAAGTCATGAAAACGATACTACGTTTCGGACGTTCCTTCATACCTGCAAAAGCTTTCGCTAACTCAATTACCGAAACCGTACCGCTAGCGTCATCATTGGCACCGTTAAAAATCTTATCGCCTTCAACATTCGTTTTTAAGCCTATATGATCGTAATGCGCCGTTACCAGCACGTAAGTATCTTTCAACACCGGATCAGAACCACGCAACACGCCGACCACGTTACGTACGATCGTGGGCGAGCTTGGCTCTGCTTCTGGCGCTGGCACTGGTGCGGCAGAACGACGACGTGGCAAATCCTTCTTCAATACATTCCAGTCTGCCGTTTGAAAATAAGCATCATTGCCTGCTGGCTCTAAGCCAATAATACGAAATTGCGCTGCAATGTATTCCGCCGCCAAATCCAGACCACGTGATGGCGTGTCGCGCCCTTCCAATAAATCCGAGGCAAGGAAAGTCAAATGTCCACGCATAGAATCCGCAGAGATACGTTCTACTGTGGCTTGCATCGCGGGGCTAAGTTTAGTTGAAGCACTTGGTGCTTTTTGCGCAAACGTAGAGGATGTAACAAGGGTGCTGGAGATTAATAGAGCGGATGCAATTAGCTGTAAGCGTGGCGTAAAGTTCATACCTGTCCCATTCGAAATTATCACTACAAAATTATTTTAAAGATGAAAGGCATCATAAAGAGGTTTGCTATTGTAAGTTCACTTTACGAAACAAGTCCTTCACTTCATCCAAGCTCTGAGTCTACTTCACAAAATAAGTTCCCAAAATAGACATGGCATATGGACAGGGTAAATAGCATACCTGTCTTTAATTATTCAGATTGCATCCAAGCTTTTAAGCCGTTGACCCAAATAGGTGCCTGCAATTTGTAGTTTACTCGTAAAACAGCCGCCCGCTGATAGAGTAATTCGAAGTCCACTTCAGGTGCGCGCTTAAAACCTATCGCAACGACGTTGGCAGCATGCACTTCCGGCAACCACACGACGACTTCAAAACAGGCTTGCATGGCAGCGATGTTTTTGGCCCGCTGCTGATCGTTCGCAAACAAATTGACTGTCAGCATACCTTCATCACTCAAACAATCGGCACAGGCTTGATAAAATTCTGGACTATCCAGCACTGGCCCTTCCGCCTCTGCGTCATATAAATCCACCTGTATCACATCAATCTTGCCACGACGAGTGGGATTGCGCACAAAATCGAAAGCATCCATCTCTATGACACGCAAACGTTCATCATCCTCAGGCAATCTGAATTGATCGCGGCACATCGCGATGACTTTAGGATTTAAATCGACCGCCGTTACCAGCGCTTCAGGAAAATGCCGGTAACAGAATTTGGTTAATGCAGCAGCCCCCAATCCAAGTTGCACTATGTGTCTGGGCTGCATATTAAATAGCATCCACAAATTCATTTGCTGCACATACTCAAGCTCAATTTGATCAGGCACTGCCAAACGCATAGAGCCTTGTATCGGGGCGCAACTGACATCACTATTCACGTCACTTGCCAAATGAAGGGATCGAACGCCCCGAAACTCGGAAACAAAGACATCGGGATGGTTTGAAGGCTTTGGAATGATCTGTGTATTTTTTTTAGCCATCATCTAATTTGTTTTTTCGACATTGAGACGAAAACTGCAGTCATGCGTATGATCATTTACCATACCAATTGCCTGCATGTAGGCATAAATAATCGTCGAGCCCACAAACTTAAAGCCGCGTTTTTTCAGATCTTTTGAAATCTGATCAGATAATTCTGTCGTGATAATTCGTTCGCCAGTATTGACAATTGGACGGCCATCCACGTGCGCCCACAAATAACTATCGAGACTGCCGAATTCTTTGCATAGGTTTAAATACGACTTCGCATTGGTAATCGTTGCTTGTATTTTGAGGTGGTTACGAATGATGCCGGCATTTTGCATCAAGGCTTCCACTTTTTTTTCATCGTATTCAGATATCTTTTGTGCGTCCCAATGATCAAATGCCAGGCGATAGTTTTCGCGCTTATTCAGCACTGTCTCCCAACTCAGTCCCGCTTGTGCCCCCTCTAAATTAAGCATTTCAAACAGACGCAATTCATCATGACAAGGAACGCCCCATTCATAATCGTGGTAATCCAAATATAAGGGATTCGCTGGATTCGCCCAAGAACATCGTATTTTCGTCATATTTTTCACCTGTAAACCCGCGTCAAATCCAATGCTTAAATTATTATTTTTTCAAGCACTAAACAACACCATTGCATAAAACATAGATTATACTGGTCGGCATCAGTGCTTTCTAAAAAACGACAATAAGAACTATCTTTTTTAGATGAAACAGCAAATAAAAAAACTATTTGATATAGGTATAGCCATGATGATCAACTTCAAAAAAAACACCTCTATTTTCACCACCCTCCTACTGACGACCCTTCTAAGCAGTTGTGGCGGCGG
>CAUPNA010000230.1:0-4799 GCA_963512475.1 uncultured Undibacterium sp. | reverse complement strand
AGCCACCGCTTTAGTCCCTTCTGCTAATAGCAGTAAAGGCCTAGCTAATTCACTGGAGATAAAAAAGGCCGCCGTAATCGCAGCGAAAATCGCAAACAGTAAGAGCAAAGTCAAACTGACCAAATACATCTCTTTCAGACCTTCGCGACTTCTGGACCGTTCACGATGCTCTGAAAGCGCCGTGGTGAACACTTTTACCTGTTTATCCAATAATTCTGGGATCGGTTGAATCAGTTGTAAGTAGCTAGATTCATGTTGAAAGCGGGCATTCATACCGCTCAATTGCAAGGGAATAATCACGCGTAAAAATTCTTTATCTCCCAAATCACCACCGCTGTTTTGATGGGCATCTGTGTATAAATTGCGCGTCGCATCTTCACCGATATGATCAATATGGGTACTGATTTTTGCGTACTTACCTTCTATTCTTACGGTTTGAATGATGCTGGCATTCGGTAATTCGGGTACCAAAATTGCAGGATTCTTGTTCGCTGTAGCGATGACACGACCACGGCCGCTGATGATCGTCGCTTCCTCTATCTGCATTTGCTCTAACAACCGTGACAACTTAATCGGTAAGGTCGATGAGTAAGGATTTTCGCTCACGTCACTGAGCTGATTCACCATACTTCTGGCTTTGGCTTCTAAATCTTTTAGTGTGTAATCTAAAGCCGTATGTCCTAAATCCATCCCCGAATTTAGTAGAGGATCGAGTTTAACAATAAACCAGGAGTCAATGGAGCGGGTAACAAACTGTACCGAAACGATATAAATCAAAGAACCCGGCAAGATACCAGCAAGTGCAAATAAAACCACCAATCGGGTCATGATACGCGAGCCAAATTCGCGTCTTCGGTAGCGTCTGACCAATTGCCAAGACAGCGTAATCACCATCGCCAATAGACCCAAAGCGACGACTGCATTGGCAATCAGCAGTAACGGGAAATTCGCATTGGTGTATTGAAAACGGCTGGAATTTTCAGTAGAGGTCATCAGCGAAAACAATAGAACGCTCATTAGAACGCCGCCGACAACTAAACCTTTCCACAAAAACTTTATCACTTATCGTCTGCCTTAAACGTAAATCGTTTCCACTCGGAGGCCAGACGCCAATCACTATTGCTAAACGAGGTAATTAACATAGGTCTCGAAAGTTGGTTGCTATCGAGCTTTAAACGCACTGCAACGTTATAAGTTGCATTCGGATTCAATATATTTTTTTCGGCGACCAGCCAACGTCTTGGGCGCCAAACCAAACCCATAGCTTCTTCCAGAGTCGCAAAATTTTGCTTTAAACCACCATTGACCGCGGCTGTGTATTGACGACGCCAGAGATCGTATTGAATTTTGACAGTCTGCGAAGAGCGTATGGTTTTTTCATCAAACCAATACCACCGTGGCCGGTTAATCTCTACTTCAGCGGTGAAAGATATCGGTATTCCTTCATTAATCGCTGTCTTTAAATCATTTCCAAGTTCAAATGAAAACCCCACCAAGACCCGATAACCTTCATCGCTGCTTTCAATTTTAGCAGTCGTCACCTCAACCCCAGCAGCGTAAGCCTGGGCGCAAGAAAACATCATGGGCGCTAAACAGCTTAGCGCCCATGCAAGAAAAATTGATCGCGAGAATTGGATCAAGCGGGTGAACATATGAAAAACACAGAAATCCTAAAAATGACGAAAACTTTAAACATAAACCTTTGCACTAATTCTCACTGTATGCTTTTTCACATCATAACTTGAAACAAGTTTCAAACTGCTGGTTTTTGAAATAGAGCATAGAACAAACCATCGTGTTCGTGGTTGATTTCCGACGTAGGTAGTAACTGACCCGGCGCGGTCAAACGAATCGCACCATGTCGTTTTTCAAATGCGCTGGCTTGAGCTTCAGATTCAGCCGGCCAGATCGAGCAAGTGACCAACAACAATTTACCTTCTGGTTTTAACATACGCCAGAGATTGTCTAAAATACTCGCCGACGTTTCTGCCAACTGTATCGCATCGTTTTTACGTCTTAGCCAACGTATATCAGGATGACGCCGTACCACACCTGAAGCAGTACAAGGAACGTCAGCCAAAATACGATCAAATGACTGGCTGTCCCACCAGTTAGAATATTTTGCATCACCACTTTTGATCGTCGCGAATAATTGCAAACGCGCCAGATTGTCATGGATGCGCTCTATCCGTTTAGTATCGGCGTCCAAAGCCAGCAGGTCGATTTTCGCGATTTCCAACAGATGTCCGGTTTTACCTCCCGGTGCGGCACAAGCGTCAAGTACACGCATACCATCTTGCACGTCGAGTAAATCGGCTGCCAATTGCGCTGATGCATCTTGGACTGAAACCATACCTTGTTCAAATCCTGGTATCAGTTGTACTTGCATAGCACGGTTTAAGCGCACAGCGACAGGTCCGATTTGCTGTGCCTGAATATCATTCTTTGCTAGCAGATCCAGATAATCCCCGACAGAAATCTGTCTCTGATTCACACGCAAAGTCATTGGTGGCGGCGTATTGCCAGCTCTCAGAATAGATTGCCAATGTTCTGGATAAGCCGTTTTGCATTGATCCACCCACCATTGCGGATAATTCCACATAGCTGCGGGTTGTTTCATTACGAGTGCTAACAGCTGCGCCTTTTCTCTGAGAAAACGACGCAACACCGCATTGATCATGCCTTTGGCAAAAAACATTTGAGTAGAGGAGGCTGCTGCATTCACTGCTTGATCGACGACCACGAAATCATCGTAGGGAGCTTCTTCGGGAGTTTCTGCTACCAATAAGCTCAGTGAGCAACACAATAAGCTATAAAGCAAAGGTGGTTCAGGCAATTTACTCGTCATCGCCTTAATTAAGGCATCAACCCTACCCACCTGGCGCATCGTGCGGTACGCAATATCCTGAATCGCGCCACGTGCTTGCAAATTCAATTCATTTTGCGCAAATACTCTTGATAAAGCTTGAGGTAAGGCCGTACCTTCCAAAACATAAGCAACCGCTTGTGCCGCACCGACTAGGCTGTAAGCGAGCGAATCTGGCTTTATGTTTAGCGTTTCTATTTCATTTGTCAACGCTGATGGAAGTGGTGCAGACTTTGCTGTTGATGTTGACTTTAAGCCAGTACTAAACTTTGATTTGGGCTTAGCTTTGCTCAAAACAGGACGAGTTAATACTTTGCGGGTGGTTTCTGACATAAGGTTTTGACAAACGATGTTGGGTAAAAAGTAGGATTACGCGGTATGGGCTTCTGGCATCAGATTTTTTTGTTCCAACCAAGTTCTGACATCATCAAAAGCACGCAAGGCTTCTAATTCATTAAAAATTTCGTGATAAAAACCTGGATAAAAAATAACACTAAGAAATTTTGCATGTGCGCTGTGTTCAATTTGTTGCACTAGCGCCTTAGCGCCTCGTGGGTTAACTACGACATCGGCTTCTGCAACCAGCAGTAACAATGGTATAGTTAATTCCTCTATGTGTTTTTTCACATAGCTCATCGAAGACAACATACTGCCGAACAAACTAGCACTGATACGAGAATGCACTAATGGGTCGTTTTGGTAAGCGGCGACTACCTCGGAATCATGTGATAAATACCGTCCATTTGTACCATGTGCAACGCCTAAATGCGGAATAAGGGTGCGGCTAAGTTTAAATAGAATTTTCTGAAAAGTACTGGTTTTTACAGAAAATGCCGGTGAAGACAAGATAAAAGCCCTAACTGGTGCCAAACCTTGCAGGACAAAATGCGTAGCAAATAATCCGCCCATGCTATGAGCAAAAAGCATGGGTGCGCCAGGTAATAACTTCAAAAAATCATTTAACATCGCCCGCGTATCACGCAATATGGCTTCGTTATCAGGCACATCCCCGCGTCTGCCACTAGACTGGCCGTGACCTCGTTGATCAAAACTTCTGACTCGATATCCTAAATTAACAAAAAACCGGGCAATATGAATATAGCGTCCAGAATGTTCACCCAAGCCATGCATAATCAAGATGCCGGGTGCTGCCTCGGATTTCACTGGCCAATCACGCACGAAGAGAGAAGTGCCATCGGCTACTTCTAGGAAAAATTCTTCAGTATGTTCTACGTGCGCACTCATTAATTTATATACCTCACTTATTTCTTACTTATTTCTCATTTTTTAATTACTTACACGCCCCACAGCACGTCTTTTTGTTTTTTGTTTGCGGTTCGTAACATATCTAAAAATGGAAACAAGCGTGCCGATAAAGTCACGACATCATTTTTTTTCTTCTTTTCTATACTATCTAAATCTTCATCGGCGTCTATGTCATTCACACTTTCAAGCAATTGCCTTTGTTGTTTATCTGCTTCAATTAGGGCTTCAATTTGTTGAATCGCCAATGTTGTCTCGGCGGCTGTAATAACACCCCGGTCGACGTTTTTACCTAGCAATTCTAAAACAGCAACGATATGTTCTTTATACATCGTAATTTCTGCTGCTGCCGTTGACTTAAAGCTTATTAACATATTCTTCTCACCGATAATTTTAATTGGTATGAATTCTTATTTTTATGATTTCTTTGTAGTATTGATTAGTTCTAATCTAATTAAGCTTCAAAGAACCAAAAAACATATCAACTACTTCAGGATCAAAAGATTTCTCTTCACCTAACATCACCGTCTGAATAATCCACGGTCCTTGAATTACAAATCGACCTATCAATTTGACTGCTTGCCCATTTTGGGTTTTACCTAATGCCGCAATCGTATTTTTTGGCAATTCAGGCGTATTTTTTTCTAATAGCGTTCCCTGAATATTTTTT
>CAUPNA010000229.1:0-4824 GCA_963512475.1 uncultured Undibacterium sp. | reverse complement strand
TTTGCATTTGCAAAATGTGCTTTTGGACTATCAAGCTGAATTCGCGCGCGCCACCGGTTCAATAGGGACACCAACGACTTTATTTTATGATCGTAATGGCATTCTCATCGATAGTCGAATTGGGGAGTTGTCTGATGCGACCTTAGAAAGTTTTTTGGCAAAATTGCGTTAATTTAGATTTTCTATTGGATAAACTGCCTTAATTGATTTGTATTGGTGGCTTTGATCGAGTTAATTCTAGGCGTTTTATTTCTATAATCTTTTCTATTTCATTATTTTTCTTCATTCGCGCCAACTCCGTGCCAATTTCTTTAGCTAAGTGGGCTGTATTTTTATTTAGATAAACAAATAATTCTTTTGTTCCCAGCACGGTTGATCGCACATCGTTGACTAACTTCATCTGTTCCAACATTAACTGTCCATCGATAGTAGTCGTGATAACAGCGTCGAAGCGATCAGCGAATAGCATATTGAATAGATTTTTTGATTCAGAGACGGTTTGTACATTCTTCAATCCCTTAACGATGTCTAGGCTGTGCTGGACACCATGCACATGACCAACTCGCAAATTTTCTAGGTCTTTTATCGATTCGATTTCCAAGGGACTATTTTTTTTGACATAGACAGCGCTGTACAACTGGTAGTAGGAAGGGATGACTCGAATTAGGTCGGTGTGACTTTCTCCATAGCTATGAATGCGCGCAATCTCACCTGATAAATGTAATGATTTATTGTATTTAGTAGCGCGGGCTGGTGGTAAAGCCTGTATTTGAACGGGCAACTTAATGTTTTTCAGCGCGGTCAAAAAAATTGCCTCGGCTACGTCTTGTTCGGGCAGTTTTTCATTTCTCCCAAACTGTAATGCTTGTCCTTGCGCTTGCACATTACAGCTAAGTGAAGAGAGTATCAGCACAAATAATAGTATTCGTCCGTACATAATCGATTCCATTTAAAAGCTTGATATGTTGACCTGTAATGATTCTATAAATTTTATCTCACTCCACTGAAAATACATCGAAAATTCTGAGATAAAACAACATGGCGCAAGATTTTGATGACGATTAATGTGAGGGTAACTTACCAGCTTTTGACGCTGCATCGAAGCCACCTTTAGTTCGCCATTCATCCATGCCACCTTGCAAGATTAAGACGTTTTCCCAGCCGGCAAGGCGCAATGCAAATCCCGCTTGTGCCGACAACGAGCCGCTGTTGCAATAAATCAGTACAGGTTTATCTTTGGGAATGCTGTTGCGCTTAGCGAGAACCTGACGCCATTCAATATTGATTGCACCAGGAATATGGTAGGCAGCGAACTGTTTGGCATCGCGTGCATCGATCAGTACCATTTTTTTCCAGTCCTCTTTGGGAATTTGGTCCGCAAAAATCACACCACCGCCATATTCCACAAATTCGAGATAGGCTTCCATTTCATCCGTCAATATTTTCTTATTATCCGCGTAAGCAAAGCCGCTTAATCCTACACAGACACAACTTAAGAGAAGGGCGATTTTATTGCGAAATTGTAGGTATTTCATTATTGACTTTCAGGTTGATGATCAATGGTTGGCGGTGTGATGGAGCGTGCTGGATTGAGTCTTGGATGGGTCTCTTCACCGAAGTGCCAAAGTAAGGCAGCGGAAGCAAACATGGAGAGTGCGACAAACCAGAAAGCAGCATCAATGAGCCCCGTAAAATGTGCGGTTATACCTAAGCCTAATGCACCGATGCCATAGCCTAGATCGCGCCAAAATCGATAGATGCCAATCGCTGAACCACGCCAGGCTGGATGTGAAATATCCGCGACGGCAGCTGACAGATTAGGATAAAGCAAAGCCATCCCAAAGCCAGAAAGCGCTGCCGATAGGGACCACCACAATACGCCTTCCCCCAAGACCATACTCATTACGCCAATACCACAGAGCCACATACCCCAGACGTTCGGACGATGTCGACCTATGTGATCGGAGAGTTTGCCCGTGAATAATTGTGAGCCGCCCCAGACTAAGCCATAGATGCCGATAATCCAGCCGACAGTCGGCAAGCTCAATCCTTTTTGATATAGAAAGATTGGATAAAAAATCCACACTAGCGCATCAACAAATTTTTCTACTAAACCAGCCTGACTTAAAGCCATCAAGCGCTTATCGCGCCAGCTCATTAACAGAAATATGTCTTTGGTACTGGGATTGAGCGCAATCTTGTCAGGGTAGCGAGGTCGCAGAGCGGGCGTATTGCCTGTGGCGTGTTTTAAGGCTTCTAGTTTTGCCCATGGCAAGGTATCTTGAGACCACAACAGGGTGAAGATGACTGCCGTGGAAATAATACTTAAACCAAATAGTAACAATCCAAAACGTGCCCCAAAATGGCTTGCTAGATAGGCTGTCATGACACCTGCTAGCGCGACGCCAAGATAACCGGCAAATTCATTGAGACCCAGAGTCAATCCGCGCTCTTCTAATTTAGTGATATCGAGTTGAGAGGTCTGAGTCATCGACCAAGTTAAACCTTGATTGATACCCAATAAGACCGTCGCTGCGATGATCCAATTCCAATGGGGGGCATACCAGATCATCAATGGAATCGGCAGGGCGATTAGCCAACCTGCAAGCAGGACTTTCTTTCGTCCGATTTTTTCAGATAAGCGTCCCGCCACAAAATTCATGATGCCTTTAACCAGACCAAAGGCGACGACGAAAGAACTTAACAATAAGAAGGAATTCTTTGGCACACCAAAATCAGATTCTGCCAATGCTGGTATGACAGTACGCGTCATACCTATGGTGAAGCCCACCATCAAGACTTGCAAAAGCTGGTGTAGAAATTGTGCGAGGTTGGGGCGTATGCCGTGTTCTCTGTGCATAGAATTGTGGATCGATGTTACTTCCGTGGTGGAGTGATTATGCGGCAATGTTGGAGGCGACAATCAGATCCATGTTGATTGGACGTGGTTGTATAGTTGCGCTCAGTTCATGAACGAAATAGTCCCGTTCCAATGAGAGCATCGTGTTCCAGCGCTTTTCAAATCCTAATGTAGAACTCGGCTTGCCGGATAAGCCGACGCCGCAGGCACTGCCAGCCTGATGACCTGGAAATATTTCCAAATCATCTGGTAAGCTCAATAGTTTGTGATGCAGGCTGTCGTACAACATACCCGCCATCTCGTTTGCTAGTGAGGGTTCTTCACTACTTAAGTCAGGACGACCTACTGCGCCGACAAATAACGTGTCACCAGTCATGACAAACCATGGCGCTGCACTTCGGCGCGCATCGCTGACGAGTAGGCAAATGCTCTCCAGCGTATGTCCTGGCGTGTGTAAAACGCGAATACTGACATTGCCGAAGGCTAGCATTTGATCATCTGTGAGAGCAGTGAAATCGAAGTGAACTAATTGGCGCGCACTTTCATGCAAACAATAGGCAGCACCAATACGCCGCGCAAGTTCACGCCCGCCAGTGTAGTGATCAGCATGTACATGGGTATCAATCACATGCGTAATATTGACATTCGCCTGTTTCGCTTGCTCAATAAACCAGTCTTCATCACCCGCTACAACATCAACTGCGGCAGCTAAACCATGTCCGGCACAGCCGAAAAAATAGGACAATGAAGATTCTTTCGTTGGTAATTGTTTGAAGAACATAGTAACTCCCTAATAGACCATAACTTTATCTGCGGACAAGGTCGAATCTCCTCCGTTTTTCAAGTATCAATTTGCGCATAAAGCTCCCTGATGGTTGGTGATTTAGCGATAAGTGATTGAACTCGGGAGGGGTTCGTTCACGTTCGGTGTTTGAACCGTATAGCCAGCCGCTTGCCACTCACTGACACCATCCATCAATTTGCAGACTTGATGACCGTGCTGTTTCAATAGCGCAGCAGCCTCATCCGCAAACAAACAAAATGGACCACGGCAATAAGCGACGATCTTTCTATTTTTTGGTAAGTCTGAAAGACGCTGTGCAATTTCGTTTAATGGCATAGAGCGGGCGTAAGGTAAGTGTGCGGTGTCGAACTCTTCGCGTGGTCGTACGTCAATAATGATGATTTCGCCTCGCTGTGCTTGCTTCATTAACTGCTGACGATCAATATGCTTCAAAATATCGGGAGCCGCTACCATCGAACTTAATGCAAGATGTAATTCAGCCAAATGGTTTTCTGCGACTTCGCGCAGTTTTACCCAAAGACTCGCAACATCATTGCCGCTCAAACGATAGAAAACATATTTGCCGTCTTTGCGGGCAGATACCAATCGTGCGTCCCGCAAAACTTTTAAATGGGCGCTGGCAAGTTTGATTTCTATCGACAGTTCGATCGCCAAGACCTCTACTGATTTTTCCCCCTGCGCCAATAGTTCTAGCAATTCCAAGCGTTTAGGACTGGAAGTGGCTTTGCCTATGCGAGCTACTTGCTCGTAAAGAGTATCTTTGTGAGTTCTTTTGTTCATTCTTTCATTCTAATGGGTGTTGGAATGAAAGTAAATCGCTATTCTTTTGGATTAATCTTAGTTCCTAGTGCTTATTTCATGGTGACTGGGTGTTTTTAGAATTGAGTTCTTAGCCGCCGATGTAGGACATTTCAATCTTCTTTCGATCGATGTTGCCAATATTTGTCGCCTGTTCAAGGCGAGTTGCTGAATATCGATCTGTTCTGCCTTCCCAGATTAGTTGAATAAGTTGCTCTAGTTCTTGATCGGCATCGAAGGCGCCATGATCACGGATGATTCTTCTCAAATCGTGACCTTCGGTCGAAAATAGGCAGGTATAAATTTTTCCTTGCGTCGATAAACGGATGCGCGAGCAGGTGTGACAAAATGCCTGACTAAC
>CAUPNA010000228.1:0-4835 GCA_963512475.1 uncultured Undibacterium sp. | reverse complement strand
CATGGCATCAAAGAATACATTCGCTACTATAATCACGACAGAATCAAACTTAAACTAAAAGGGCTGAGTCCTGTGCAATACAGAAATCAGCCCTTACATGCCTAACTAACAAACTGTCCAACTTTTTGGGGTCAGATCAGAGTGTCCTGGCTTTTCAATTAGGCTAGCTAAAAAAATCTAACAAATGCGCTACTTTTAGGTCGCCACACATGCAACAGAAATCTTTTGTGAAGCATCTGGTGCAGCTGCACTGACTTTACCCACCCCATTTGTCACTGTACATTTTTGACCCGTCGGCTGTGTAGACACTTGAACATCATAAGCCGCACCATCTAACAAACTAAAATTAAAAGTAAATACACCATCTGCCAGTAGTGTGCGAATGTCGGTTCCGTTACTAGTAAGACCTAAAAAAGTACCCACTTTTAAACCAGCTAAAGTGCCGCCAACTGGCACCCCAGCAACGCAGCTAATCGCAATATTTTTCGCAGCGGCCAAATTACTAATATTGGCTGTACCGGCACCATTTAAAACAGTACAAACCTGTGACGCTGGTGGGATCGATACTTTCACATCATAGGTTTTTTGATTGACGATATAAGTCTGAAGATCAAATGCACCGTTTGCGGTTATTACCGTTTGCTGAATATCATTCACAGCTAACTGCAAAGTCTTGGTATCGTTGAGACCAGTAAGCACACCACTCAATGGAACGTTTGGAACGCAATTGACGCTAATGGTGGTAACGGGCGCTTCACTCGTCATTTTGCCACTGCCGTTAGTAATTGCACAGTTCACCAGATTCGGTTGTGTATAAACGGAGATGTTATAAGCGGCATTACTTGCTATTTTAAAAGAAAAAGCACCATCCGCCGACATGCTCTGACTGTAACTGGCATCATTCACCAGCACTAACACGCTCTTGCCATCAGTCGTTAAGCCCTTAACAGAACCACCTACGGTTGTATAGACAAATCCACCGCACCCCACAAGCGCTGCGAGCAACGTTGAACCAATAATCGCCAATTTTTTATTCAATTTAATCAAGATCACTCTACCTTTAAAGCGGCTTAAGCCAGATGTCGAGGTCGTCTCCGACTCGAATACATGAAAATAAGCACGCATTGTACAACATGCCCGTAGCATTTTTTTGTCTATATATTGTAAGAAAAGACTAACGCGTAATTTCGTAATGGTTTGTGCGATCCGCGCTAGTCGGTTAGGATTACGCCTAATTTCCACTTTATTTCTTTTGAAATAGGTGCCCAAGAATCTAATCAGCTCAGCTTTCGCATGTCTCCAGACGAATATTGCCAAGAAAAAGCCGCCCAGAGCGGTTCCAGTTTTTACTATAGTTTCCTTTTTTTACCGCAGGAAAAACGCCGTGCGATCACCGCACTGTATGCGTTTTGCCGTGAAGTCGATGACGTAGTCGACAATTGCAGCGATGAAGCAGTGGCACGCAGCAAGCTCGCATGGTGGCGTAAAGAAGTACAGGCGATGCTCAACAGTACGCCTAGCCATCCGGTGACCAATGCCCTGCTTCCGCACATGAGTACTTACCAATTAGAAGGTAGCCATTTACTCGCAATCATTGACGGCATGGAAATGGATCTCAACCAAAATCGCTATCTGGACTTCATCGCGTTACAAAAATATTGTTGGCATGCTGCAGGTGTAGTGGGAATTTTATCTGCCAGTATTTTTGGCATCAAGAATCCGCAGACCAAACAATTTGCTGAAAAGCTAGGTCTGGCATTTCAGATGACGAATATCATTCGCGACGTGGGTGAAGATGCGCGTAAAGGCAGAATTTATCTGCCCGTCAATGAGCTGCAACAGTTCAATGTTCCTGCCAGCGACATTCTCAATGCTAAGCACAGCGAACAATTCACTAAACTTATGCAATTTCAGTACGAGCGCACGCAACAATTGTACGACGATGCATTCGCCTTATTACCTGAAGAAGATAGACGCGCACAACGCACTGGCTTAATCATGGCCGCCATTTATCGCGCATTATTAGTGGAAATTCAGCAAGATCAGTTCCAGGTACTTAAACAAAGAATCTCATTGACACCTATCCGCAAACTTTGGCTAGCGTGGAAGACTTATATTCGTGGTTAAGCGTCAAAAAAATTCAACAGTAAAGCGCGTCGCCGTCATCGGTGCCGGCTGGGCTGGTTGCGCAGCGGCGGTCACACTTTGCAAGCTAGGCCACCAGGTCACTTTAATAGAAGCAGCGCGCCGTTTAGGCGGGCGAGCGCGTGCCGTTGAGATCAAGGGGTATCAGCTAGATAATGGTCAGCACATTATGCTCGGTGCTTACACCGCTTGTCTCGACTTAATGCGACTACTAAACATCGATTTAAAACAAGCATTGCTGCGTCTGCCTTTACAAATGGTGTACCCACATCAAACAGGCATGCGATTTATTGCACCTAAATTGCCGGCGCCCTTTCACCTACTTTTCGCGCTTATCAATGCAAAAGGTCTCGATCGTGCGGACAAAATAGCTCTAGCCCGTTTCTCAACGACAGCTCGCTGGATGGGTTGGCAACTAAATAGAGATTGCACCGTCAGCGAACTACTAGAACGTTACGAGCAAACCGAACGTCTATGTCGATTAATGTGGACACCGCTTTGCATCGCAGCCCTAAATACACCACCAGAACGCGCTTCAGCTCAAGTGTTTTTGAATGTATTGAAGGATAGCTTGGGAGCGAAAAGTAAAGCCTCGGACATGTTAATTCCGCGCGTCGATTTAAGTAGTTTGCTGCCAGATGCAGCCGCGAAATACTTGCAACAAAAAAATGGTCGCGTGCTGACTGGTACCAACATTAAATCCTTGCGTTCAACCGACCAAGGCACATGGCGCTTAGATGAAGTGCCACGAATTGAAAACAGAGCTGAAAACGGAACTGAGAACGGAACTGAGAACGGAACTGAGAACGAATTTGATAGCATTATCATTGCTACTAGTGCGACACAGTGCCAGCGACTACTTGCCGATATTGGCAGTAGCGCCTCAAACACACCAGAATCTTCAGCTTTTCCTGAATTTAGCTACGAAGCTATCACAACTTGCTACTTACAATTTGCACCAGAAGTTCGATTAGAGCGGGCCTTTTTTGCGTTAGCGGATAGTCCTCAGCTTGCGCAATGGGCTCAATTCGTCTTTGATCGAGGCCAACTCAACGCTGAACAAGCAGGCTTACTCGCGGTAGTGGTGAGTGCATCGAACGATGCAATGCAAAACGATCATTCGACGCTAAGTCAAGCAATCGCAAAACAGCTTGCAGAACAGCTACGAATGCCCGAGCTAGCTAAGCCAGAATGGACACAAGTTATCACTGAAAAACGCGCGACTTTTGCCTGCACGCCAAACCTACCACGTCCAGAGAATCGCACAGTTTATCCTGGCTTACTTATCGCTGGTGATTACACAGCAGGTGCATACCCAGCTACGCTAGAAGCAGCGGTGCGAAGCGGAATTTCGGCAGCGCAAGCGATCTAATTTTGTAACTAAAGACTCAAAGTAGTTCTGTTATGTATGCCACACTGTTTTGCAACGTGCTAGCCAAGCAGTTCTATCACTCAGACCTATGGTCCCGCCATTAATTTTCAAAGTCACAGCTTGTATATTGTCCTTGTCTGCCAGAGCATTGCACCCCTTTGCATCCCACTCAGCGGCTGCCACTTCCACGCACCATGCACTGCTCACTACCTGATCTGGATCCGCCACGAAATCAGGACAGGCTGGGTTGGTCTTTCTAACGATATTGGTCGCTTCAGTGTAACTATCTTTTCCCGTCAATTGCAACAAACCACGGCCACGATACTTGTAGCCATCACCGGGCGCCGTATTATTCATACGGCCACCGTAGACTTGATTTGCCAGCGCTTGCGGATTCTTGGCGTATTGTGCAGGATCAAGTGCACCTTTCGGTTGAAAACGACTTGGCCAGACTTGTACTAACCGGGCTGCACTGTAATTTAAATTCTCAAACTGTATGGTCAAGGCGCCACATTCATGCAGCACTTGCGCCATAAAATGCGCAATCCTCAAAGGATTGGTGGAAATACCATGGCGATCAAAGGCCACTTGCGCGTTCATGAATGCTTGTTGATAAGCGGGAAGAGCTTTAGGCGCCAGGCTAGCAATTTGTGCCCAATTTAATTGAATAGACATACCACCATCCCAAAAAGAAATAAGCGAACAAGCATAGTAATCCAAGCATTTAAAATGACAAGATAAATTTTTAATCACGTCAAATTCAAACAAAAATTCTCCATTAGGAATTTAGCGATTAGAGACAATGCAACGTGTATACTCATGCTCCACTACTCATGCTCCACTATCAATAAGCAATACCATTATTATCCACAAGGAAACCCATGCTCATCATCACCATCAAACAAGGCAAGGAAAAGAGCTTGTTAGCAGGCGATCCGTGGATTTACCTATCGGCCATAGAACGCGTCGATGGTAAGTTTCATGAAAGAATGAAGTTTGGTGCTACCGCCTTAGTTCGATCATCTTCAGGACAGTTTTTGGCGCGTGCGGGCTGGAGTCCCAAATCGCAAATCCGCGCTCGGGTTTGGAGTTTTGATGAAGCCGAAGCAGTCGATCACGCCATGTTTAAACGACGAATTCAAGCCGCACTCGCCAAACATTTACCACTCAAGGCTACATTGGGCAAGCCGCAAAGGCTCATTAACGCAGAAGAAGACCACTTACCGGGTTTGATCGTCGATTATCACGCACTTGATGCTGGTTATTTGAGTTGCCAATTTCAAGCGGCTGGCGTCGATGCTTGGAAAGTCGCCATCGT
>CAUPNA010000227.1:0-4855 GCA_963512475.1 uncultured Undibacterium sp. | reverse complement strand
GAAGCATTCCAACATTTGCTTCAAGTTCAATAGCTTCGGTTGACCATTGACCAGCGCTACCATATTCATACCAAACGTGTCTTGCAATTGCGTTTGTTTGTACAAATTATTCAACACCACTTCCGGCACTTCGCCGCGTTTCAATTCGATCACAACGCGCATACCGGACTTATCGG
The DNA here is from genome assembly GCA_963512475.1 of uncultured Undibacterium sp. GTDB lineage: Bacteria > Pseudomonadota > Gammaproteobacteria > Burkholderiales > Burkholderiaceae_D > Undibacterium. The sequence goes on along the minus strand of CAUPNA010000227.1, from coordinate 4,679 downwards.
ATTCGTCGCGAATATCAGAAATACCTTCGAGCTTCTTATCACGTACATTTTCCGCGATACGCTCTAACAAAGATTTCTTATTGACTTGGTACGGCAACTCATCAACGATAATCGCTGTGCGCCCTTCTTTGCCGTATTCTTCGAAGTGGGTCTTAGCACGCATTACCACGCGACCACGACCAGTACGATAACCATCGCGTACACCAGAAACACCGTAGATCAAACCTGCGGTTGGGAAATCTGGCGCTGGAATGATTTCGATCAACTCATCAATCGTGCATTCTGGATTACGCAAGACATGCAAAGCACCATTAATGATCTCAGTAATATTGTGTGGCGGAATATTGGTCGCCATACCAACCGCAATACCCGATGATCCATTGATCAGCAGATTCGGAATACGGGTTGGCAAGACGGATGGCTCTTTTTCTTTACCATCATAGTTAGGCACGAAATCGACAGTTTCTTTGTCGATATCAGCCAAAATTTCATTGGCGATTTTATCTAAGCGACACTCGGTATAACGCATCGCCGCGGCATTATCGCCATCGACAGAGCCGAAGTTACCCTGACCATCAACGAGCGTGTAACGCAAAGAGAAGTCCTGCGCCATACGTACCAAGGTATCGTAAATAGAAGCATCACCGTGCGGGTGATACTTACCCATGACTTCACCGACCACGCGCGCACATTTCACGAATGGGCGGTTGTAGACGTTATTCATTTCATGCATCGCGAACAAAACGCGTCTATGCACGGGCTTCAAACCATCACGCACATCCGGCAAAGCACGACCTACGATCACGCTCATGGCGTAATCGAGGTAGCTCTTGCGCATTTCTTCTTCAAGGGAAATCGGGAGTGTTTCTTTTGCGAATTGATCCATTGGCGGTCAGACTTGTCTAAGTGCTTAATTATGTGCTTAAAAATACAGCAGTAAGCTTGGTTAAAATAACAAGCCAGCACTAGGCTGGCGGAAGACCTGCATTTCTTAACTACATTCACGCTGCCCAAGTCGCGACATACTTATTTATTTGTGTATTGCAACAGCAGCGGCATTTAGTGTTCAACTGCTCATTTTAGCACGGCTACCCTGCTCTATCACCGTTTTTGTACATACACATAAATGCACTTAAATCCGCCAGCAAAAAAGCCTTTTAAATTACAAAATAGACCGCCTACAACTCCCAGTTTATTTACCGAAAACACCACAAGACTGAAACTTTCAAAAAACATATTTATCATGTTGTCAAAAAAAGACAAAAGCATCCACTCCTGAGTTTTCACTCGAATTCATTTCGATGTTTCGAAGTCGACTTATGGCAGAATCGATTCACCGCATTGCACAAGACAATTGAAAAATATCTTTACATCATCGTGCTTGTCATAGTCATGTCATCTAGCACGTGTTAAAATTCTATCTTTATGTTCTTTGCATTTGCACTTTTGCATCTTTTACCGCAGTTTTCTGCGTATATTCTCAACCGAGGGAAAAAAATATGAAACTTTTAGTCAAGCTCGCGATTGCAGCTAGTGCCGTTGCCACTTTTTCGGCATCCGCTCAAACTATCACTGACATCAAAGCAAAAACACCACATAGCGCCTATGTACAAGACGCACGTGGCGTAATCGTTCGTGATCCATTCGGTTTATGCTGGCGCACAGGGTATTACACCCCAGCAGATGCAGTAGCGGGCTGCGATTTACCACTCGCTCCACCAGCACCGAAAGCACCAGTAGCACCTCCAGCGCCAGTTGCTCCGCCACCACCGCCACCAGCGCCGGTAAAAGCAGCAGCGCCAGTTCCAACTTCTGAAAAAGTAACTTTTGCAGCTGATGCGTTCTTCGATTTCGACAAAGCGATCTTGAAACCAGAAGCTAAAGTCAAATTGGATGATATGGCATCTAAATTGAAAAACGTTAATTTGGAAGTCATCGTCGCTGTTGGTCACACGGATTCTGTTGGTACAGACGAATACAATCAAAAATTGTCTATCCGCCGCTCTGACGCAGTGAAGGCCTATATCATCAGCCGTGGTATCGATGCAAAACGTGTTTTCTCCGAAGGTAAAGGCGAAAAACAACCAGTTGCAGATAACAAAACTAAAGATGGCCGCGCTAAAAACCGTCGCGTTGAAATCGAAGTAGTTGGTACACGCACGGTCACTAAGTAATTTCAAATTTACTTGGACAAAAAAACCCGCTTCGGCGGGTTTTTTTATGGTCGCTCAAGAAAGTTCCAGTTTCTTTCAAAAGCGACACTGGTGAAAATAATTTTCATCCTTATTTGCTTTAGAATGACGCCACTTTATTCAAAATTAATGAGTGAATTGATACGCGTACACTTATCGCTCACTCGTGTTTATTTTCAACTCTGCCAAGAATCCTCATGTCTACAATCGCTCCCGATAATGCAAGCACCAACGTCGATCCGTCTGAAATTCAAAAATTCAGCGATTTAGCTCATCGCTGGTGGGATCCCAGCTCAGAATTTAAACCTTTGCACGAAATCAATCCATTAAGACTAGAGTGGATCAATAATTTAGCGCCTTTAGCAGGTAAGAAAGTCATTGATATCGGCTGCGGTGGCGGAATCTTGGCAGAATCTATGGCGAAGAAAAAAGCCGAAGTAACTGGTATCGACTTGTCAGACAAAGCATTGAAAGTGGCAGACTTACATAGCTTGGAATCTGGTGTGCAAGTTCGCTACGAAAAGATCGCAGCCGAAGACATGGCAGAGCGTGAAGCAGGACAATACGATGTTGTGACGTGCATGGAAATGTTGGAACATGTACCTAATCCAGCATCAGTGATCCGCGCTTGCACAAAATTAGTTAAGCCAGGTGGGAAAATATTTTTCTCTACCATTAATCGCAATCCCAAAGCCTATCTGTTCGCCATCATTGGTGCCGAATACTTACTACAAATGCTACCAAAGGGAACGCATGATTACGAAAAATTCATCACGCCTGCCGAGCTAACCCAAGACATACGCAATGCTGGACTCATCGTCGACACGATGAAAGGCATGAGCTACAACCCTTTAACCAAAATTTATTCACTCAATCAAGACACGAGCGTCAATTACTTAGTCGCCTGCACTCGCCCATTATGATTACACCAAAAGCAGTCCTATTCGACTTAGATGGCACACTTGCCGACACCGCGCCTGATTTGGCCGCAGCCGTCAATTTAATGCGCACCAATCGCGGCTTAGACGCTGCCCCCTATCTTAGCTTACGCCCATTTGCCTCCGCAGGAGCGCGCGGCTTGATCGGTGCCGGGTTTCAAATCGCGCCTGAGCATCCAGACTACGAAGCGATGCGTTTAGAATTTTTGGCGAACTATGAAGCCGCGATTGCCGTGCATAGTCAGCTATTTTCAGGCGTCAAAGAGTTACTCAGTGGACTAGAGCAATTAAACGTCACATGGGGCATTATTACCAATAAAGCAGAACGTTTTACCAATCCTCTGATTCCACAAATCGAACTGATCAATGCTGCATGCCTTATATCGGGCGATACCACTCCCCATGCAAAACCGCATCCAGAGCCACTTTTCGAAGCGGCACGTAGAATTAAAGTACCTCCTTCTGAATGTTGGTATGTTGGCGATGATTTGCGTGATATCCAGGCAGCACAAGCCGCTGGCATGACGAGTGTCGCTGCAGCTTGGGGCTATTGTGGTGCGACAGAACCAACGCACTGGAAGGCCGATGCGATACTCGATTCCCCCTTAGAATTGTTAGAATTGGTTCGTGGCAAGATATTGCAAACGCAAGCAGCATAACTAAGGCTTTGAATTTATATAGTGAATTGGCGCTTGAAACTTGGAGCGCTTGCCTCATATAGAGTATACTTAGTACCGCTTTGGGGTCGACCTGGTTTCGACAGGGGTTGCAAAGCAGAGCAGGGCATACCGAGGCCAGACTACCTCGTAAATACAATCTGAAATATATAACTGCAAACGATAACTCGTACGCATTAGCAGCTTAATCGCTCGCTAACTCTTAACCGCTTCTTCCCTAGGGCGGGCTGGTAACAGCTTAGAGTCATTTATAGGGAATCGTTTCAAGTTGGGTTACTTAGCTTGGAACTAAATAATAGGTAACTCGTTTTGCCGCAGCGTGTGCGTTCGCGTCGTCAGAATTAAATTAAATAACAGCACTAAGTATGTAGAACTGTCTGTAGAGTGCTCTTGGACGCGGGTTCGATTCCCGCCGACTCCACCAAAATTCAGCCTAGTCTAGACCAGTCTAGACTAGGTTTTCACTCGCAATCGCGGGGCTTATTCAAATTCCCCCTACTCCTTCGATTTGGTCTCAGCAAGTCTAAATCGGTCTCCAATCTGTCACAAATTAGTCACAACAGAAATGATCATGGGGTTCCTCTATGATCGACTGGATAACAGCTACTGTCCCATTCTCTTCCGCAACCAACCTAAACGGCGGCAGAGTCATTTCATGTGATGGTGACGGCAATGTGGAATGGCAATCTGAAAAACGACTTCCTGTAGTCGGCTCGTTTGAATCCAGTTTTCATATCGTTTCGCGTGGAGATGGTTACTTGAACATTTCCGGAAATCCGATCAAATTTATTCAAGGACACAATTTGTTTGGGTCAGATAACTTGATTGGTTTAGTCGTCGAAACGATGATAAGGATTTGTAAGTTTCTAAAT
>CAUPNA010000226.1:0-5072 GCA_963512475.1 uncultured Undibacterium sp. | reverse complement strand
TCGTCTGACTGGAGGGCAATTTCTCGCCCCGAGAGACCTTCATTTTTGAAACTCTCGGGGATCAAAAAACTACTACTTTTCTTAAACAATTTGCTGTCTAGCGAATCTAATTTTTAGGCTGCCAGTAATTTGGCTTGCTATACGATGCCCGTAAAAAATCGACGAAAGCACGAATCCGTAACGGGAGGTGCCGGCGTTGCGCAAAGATTGCGTAAATGTCGTTGCCTGGTGCATTGAATTCATCGAGCACGGTAACGAGTTTGCCTGCCTCAATTTCAGTTCCGACTTCCCACATCGAGCGCCAAGCTAATCCTTTGCCTGACAATGCCCAGTCATGCAAAACCGCACCATCGTTACACACCATATTGCCTTCGACTTTACGTAAAACGTTTTTACCGTTGTCACGGAAGGTCCAGCCGCGCTGACTACCATCGCTACTAAAGGTCAGACAATTGTGATGGTGCAGATCATCCAAAGTGACAGGGCGACCATGACGCTTGATGTAGTCGGGTGAGGCAACCACCACGCGTTTGTTGTCCGCCAGTTTGACACCGATTAGATTGGAGTCTGTCAGGGCCGCAATACGTATCGCGACATCGACACCTTCACCAATTAAGTCAACGACACGGTCATTCAAATTCAAGGTCAATTTGACTTCTTTGTGCTCGGCCAAAAAGTTGGGAATTAATGGCGCCACGTGTTGACGACCAAAACCAGCAGGTGCGGAAATGGTTAACTGGCCGCTGGCTTTGGCGCTACGCTCTGAAACTGAGGTTTCTGCTTCTTCTAATTCCGCCAATATGCGCTGGCAGTCTTCCAAAAATGCCGCACCTTCTATGGTTAAAGCAATTTTGCGTGTTGTACGTTGTAAAAGTTTAACGTCGAGTCTTTCCTCTAACGCATCGAGTCGTCGGCCTATCATCGCTGGTGCAACGCCTTCAGCCCGTGCTGCAGCGGATAGGCTGCCGCGCGTAGCGACTTCTGCAAAGGTTGAAATTTGTTTAAATTGATCCATTTTTTATCTCCGCCAGAGTGATTTTTCGCGCTATTTTTGCTTCATTGCGCTGTTTTATAAGTGTTTGAATGAGTTTTATGGTCAGTTGTAGTTCGCCGTACTTAAATCAATTGAGTTTAAAGTGTCGATCATCTTTTGATAAATAGTAACTATATATTGGCATAAAATCAGTCACTTGCAACTAAAATGCAAAAATACTGTGATAAATCGAGGCATTATGTATGCAAGAATGTTGAATATACTTTGATTCATCTATTCAATTTATTCTTTATTTGCCATGTTTTTTTGATTTTCGTAAATGTTTCATGAATAAATGAATAAAAGAGTCACCGTAGCTGCTAAAAATCAACAATCAAGAATAAATTGTGCAGTGCAGTGATTGAACCGGTTTTTTACTTATTTTTTGATAATCTTTATGAGTGAGGCTGCAATGACACAAATTACATTACCTGAGGGTATGCAAATCACCGGTGAAATTAAACCGGGTTTCGAACAAATCTTAACGACAGAGGCTTTGAGTTTGGTGGCGAAATTGAGCCGTCATTTCGAAAGCCAACGCCAAGAATTGCTAGCTATACGAGTCGCCCGGGCTGCACGTATGGATGCGGGTGAGCGTCCTGATTTCTTGACTGAAACTGCACACGTACGTAATGGTGATTGGAAGATCGCACCTATACCTAAAGCTTTAGAATGCCGACGTGTTGAAATCACTGGGCCTGTCGAACGAAAGATGATCATCAATGCGCTGAATTCTGGGGCAGATAGTTACATGACGGATTTTGAAGATTCCAATACACCAAACTGGGACAATCAAATCACAGGTCAGATCAACCTAAGTGACGCAGTGCGCCGCACTATTAGTCTCGAGCAAAATGGTAAGCGCTATCAACTCAATGACAAGATTGCGACTTTAGTAGTACGTCCGCGTGGTTGGCATTTGGATGAAAAACATGTGCTGGTTGATGGCAAACGTATCTCAGGTGGGATTTTCGATTTTGCTTTGTTTATGTTTCATAACGCAAAAGAGCAAATTGCCCGTGGCGCTGGACCGTACTTTTATTTGCCAAAGATGGAATCGCATCTGGAGGCGCGTTTGTGGAACGACATCTTCGTTATGACACAAAATGAATTAGGCCTGCCTCAAGGCACTATTAAAGCGACGGTGTTGATAGAAACTATTCTCGCTGCATTTGAGATGGATGAGATTCTGTATGAATTGCGTGAACATAGCTCCGGTTTAAATGCAGGTCGTTGGGACTATATTTTTTCTTGCATCAAAAAATTCAAAAACGATCAAGATTTTTGCTTAGCTGATCGCGCCAAAGTTACCATGACGGCGCCGTTCATGCGCTCGTATGCATTATTGCTGTTAAAGACTTGCCACCAAAGGAATGCGCCAGCCATTGGTGGCATGGCCGCTTTAATTCCTATCAAAAATGACCCAGAGAAGAATGATATCGCTATGGGGGGCGTGCGCAATGACAAAGCACGCGACGCGACCGATGGCTACGATGGCGGTTGGGTTGCTCATCCTGGTCTGGTCGATCTGGCGATGGGCGAGTTTAAAAAAGTCTTGGGCGACGCGCCGAATCAGATCAGCAAACAGCGACCAGATGTCGAAGTGACTGCCAAAGATTTACTCAACTTCCAACCAGAAACACCGATCACCGAAGCGGGTTTGCGTTACAACATCAACGTCGGTATTCACTACCTTGGCGCATGGTTAGCAGGCAACGGTTGTGTGCCGATTCATAATTTGATGGAAGATGCGGCGACAGCAGAAATCAGTCGTTCTCAAGTATGGCAATGGATACGTTCGGCTAAAGGCAAACTGGAAGATGGTCGTAAAATCACAGCAGAAATGGTGCGCGCTATGATTGTGGAAGAGTTGGTAAAGGTGAAGCAATCGGTGGGGGAAGGTGCAACTTACGATAGAGCTGCTCAGATTTTTGAACAGATGTCGACATCAAACGACTTCGCCGAATTCTTGACTTTGCCTTTGTATGAGGAAATCTAGACTGTAAAAAGAATTTGGCTAGAGCGTAGGTCTCGATCTTACTCTCGTGATGTTTTTGATTTTCAATGTCGAGAATCTGTGGGGGATTGTTATATGACAATCCCTTTTTCTTTTCTTTATTAAATTCAGAAATATTTTTTCAATACGATAAAACACGGAAGGAAGTTTTCTTTGAATGTAGTATTTTTTAAGAACCTATCGATGGTGGACAATGATTGATCGTAGGGATTGTTGTTGCAGCGATCTTAGCCGACAAAGCGTACAGCCCCGATGGTCTGCTCTGTTGTATTAGAGACAAACTAACAACGGCCATTTTCCTGCCCACAAAGAATGGAAAGAGAAGCGAGAAGTTAATTGAAAACAGATTTGTGGATTTCTGCAGTTAATCCCCAGCTTTCTTTGTCGATGAATTTAGTCTATAACGATATCCTGGAACAATGGAAATTTCATTCACAAAAGTATTACTTACTTATTTTTGGGAGGCTTTATGACAGTTCAAGAAAAGACTGTAATCGCAAAACCATTTTCAGGTGATTATCGTATAGATGTATTGATTGATAGTGTGACCTTTCGTTGGAATGCAGCCAGCGCACTGGGAGCACCCGTTCAAGTTCAGTATAGTTTTTTAAAAACACCACCCAGTTACGCTTCTGATACAGATAAAGCGGGATTTTCTACTTTTAGTGCGGCAGCGATTGCGGCGACAAAACAAATTTTTGCGCAGATATCTCAAGTAATTAATATTAGCTTCGTCGAAGTCGCCGAAACCGAGATTAAATCGGGGATACGCCTGGCGAATAATATTCAAGAAAAATCGGCAGGTTATGCCGTTTTGCCGCAGCCGAATGCGGATGGTACCGCATTCGTTCAAGGTAGCGGCGATTTGTACATGGCAAGTAATCAAATCAAGAATGATGCTTTTCTACCGGGTAGTTATGAATATTTGACCTTGGTGCATGAAATTGGTCATGCGATCGGTCTGAATCATCCAGGGAATTACAACGCGGGTGAGCCAGCAAGCCAGGATGCAGGTAATTATCTGGCGACCTCTGAAGACAATGCCTGGGTTTCGATCATGTCATATAACGCTGTACCGCAGGCTCAGAACAGGGATTTTTTTGGTACCTACGATATGTTGGCGTTGAAATACTTGTATGGCTCCAAAGCTTATAATACTGACGCAAAGATCTATACCATGACAGATCAAGATGGACAGGTGTTAAAAATTATTAACGATACCGGTGGCATTGACACCTTGGACGTGTCTAAAACGAGTGTTAGCGCTAGCGTTAATTTGAAACCCGGTGCGAATAGCTCGGTAGGAACTTTGGCTGATGACACAACACGAGCAATCAATAATTTATCATTGGCATTCGATGCGTTGATCGAAAATGTTATCGGCACTCGATTCGATGATGTATTGATCGGCAATGCAGCGAATAACTTAATGAATGGCGGAAAAGGTAGCAATACCATCGATGGGGATGCTGGCAATGATATTGCGGTGTTTTCAGGTAATCGCTCAACTTTTACTTTACTCAAAAAAGCTGCAGATTCTTTCACCGTTGAAAAGCCAAATGGCGAGGGCGTCGATATACTGAAAAATATTGAGGCCCTAAGATTTAGCGATATGAACATTAACCTCGAGGTCGGCAACAAATCTAAAACGATAGACGCGAGCGCACTAAAATCGATTGTAGAGCTATATATTGCCTACTTTAACCGTGTCCCAGATGCGGATGGTGTCAGTTATTGGATAGACCAAAATAAAGCAGGTGTCAGTTTGGAACAAATTGGTAAGTCTTTTTATGATGCCGCAGTGAGTCCAAATTTTACGGCCCTGACTGGTTATTCAAATAGTATGAGTAATATTGATTTTGTGAAGATTATTTATAAGAATGTCTTGGGTAGAAATGAAGTGGATCAGGGCGGTTTGGATTATTTGTCTGGTGCATTAGGTGGTGGTAGCCAAACTCTCGGCTGTTTATTTAAATCAATTTTAGTTTCTGCTCATTGCTTTAAGGTAAATGCCGATTTTGT
>CAUPNA010000225.1:0-5105 GCA_963512475.1 uncultured Undibacterium sp. | reverse complement strand
TCTCTATGCGTGCCAGATCTAGTAATTGTTTAATCAGATGTGAAGCACGAGTAATGGCCGTTTCAAGATGTACGCTTGCCTGCCTGCGTTCTTCTAAGGTTTCAGCCTTCATCATGACGTGTGCTTGGGCCGAAATTACCGCCATAGGTGTTCTTAATTCATGGGCTGCATCTTGCACAAACCCGTGCTCGCGACTGAGCTTGGTACGTAACTGATTCAGGAGACGATCAAGCGCGGCTGCAAGCGGTAATAGTTCCGCATACTCGACATCGAATTCCAAGGGGCTAAGGTCATCTGGACCACGCGCAGCGATGCGATTCGATAACTGCTTTAGTGGCCGCATGCCGCGTGTCACCGCAAACCATATTGGCAGTAACAGTAAAGGAAACGAGATGATCACCGACATCGTCAAGTTACTGCTTAAACGCGCCAGCAGCCATCCAGGGTCTGGGGCTGGTTCGCCGATGAGTACTACCCAAGGGCCTGATTCAGCGCGATACACATGATACCGTTCGCCATTGAATTCGTTCTCGACAACACGTCCAGACACACCGTTCAAATGGCGCTTGCTACCTGCGGTCGATGTAAACAAAACTTGGCCTTGTCGGTCTTCTAATTGAAGCAAAAAGTTCTCTGGCAAACCGGCTCGCTGGTAAGGTGCATTAAATAGCGCTGAATACAAGCTAGCAGCATTGCGCACTTGTTCAACCTCATCGATTTTCGCTAACACAGAAACAACAAGCTCGCCGCGATCTACTTGGCGAGTATTGGTCGCTCGTTGCCCAGTTTCCTGCCAATAGTAGTAGGCCATTAGCACCACCCAAATCAGCACAGACGCCAGCAATAGGGTCATGCTCACACGGCGAACCAAGCTGGGGCGGAGAAGGAGTTGTAGTGGACTCATATCACCAACATATAGCCAATGCCACGCAAAGTACGGATGCGATGCGCGCCGATTTTACGACGTAAGTTAGACACGTGGACTTCGAGTACGCTAAAGGCGAGTGGCTCGCCCAATGGTTCTAGGCGCTGCGCCAACACACCTTTGGGTACGACAGTGCCGGGCTCGCGTGCTAATTCCAACAATAGTTCAAATTCGCGACGTACCAGATCGAGTTCGACACCATCTTGCCAAGCCTGGAAAGCGCGTGGTGCGATTTGTAATTCGCCAACTGTCCACAAGGCGCTTGCTTGCTGCGCATAGCGGCGCAGCACAGCACGCACGCGTGATATCAATTCAGCCATGGCAAAAGGTTTCACAATGAAGTCGTCCGCGCCGCCATCTAATCCGGCTAAGCGGTCATCTAAGCCAGAACGGGCTGTGATCATAATGATAGGTAAGTTCACACCCGCACTACGCCAACGGCTCAGTAAATCTAAGCCGCTGCCGTCTGGTAGCGCGACATCGAGCAAGGCGCAGTCATAGTCCAGATCCGCCGCTGCCCAAGGCGCGTCTTTTATACGGCGCAACCAGACGCTGGTGATGCTTTCAGCTTTGAGAGCCTGTTGCAACGCCGAGCCTAAATCCATGTCGTCTTCAATGATTAATAAGTGCATGAAACAATTATAGTCATGTTTACCTTAAGCGAATCTAAATTCAAGTGATGCATTCTTGATGAACTTGATAATGGCGTTGCGTGTAGATGACTTCGCTTAATTTCTTCGTCTTTTGAATGTACGAACGCAGAGTCTCGACGAAACCATCGACGAAACCATCGTTAACCAAGAAAACTCGGTCTTCGAGTTGCTCTCATCAAGAAATTCCGCAAATTTTGAACAACTCAACCCCCTCCTTTTGCAGTTCATCGGTTTTCGTCAGCAAGTTTTACCGAAGCTGTTTATTGTGACTACATGGACAACCGACTTGCGCACCAAAGACGTGTATCTGCGAGTCAATTAGTAGGGGAAAATCATGTTAGAAATTCGTAATGTCGTCAAATCTTTTGGCAAGTCAGTGACTGCAGTGGATAATGTTTCACTATCACTGACGCGTGGCGTCGTTGGCCTAATCGGTCACAACGGTGCAGGTAAAACCACTCTGATGCAAATGATCGCGACACTCACTAAACCCACCAGTGGCGAGATTATTTTTCAAGGCGTGAATATTATTAAAACGCCCGATGCGATTCGTCAGCGTTTGGGTTTTTTGCCCCAAGATTTCGGTGTTTATCCTAACCTATCTGCGCTGGAATTCATGCAGTATTTTGCAGCGCTGAAAGGCGTCAAAGATCCACGTCGTATTCAAGAGTTACTGGAATTAGTTAACCTGCACGATCACGCGAATCGCTCTGCAGCGACATTTTCCGGTGGTATGCGGCGTCGCCTTGGTATCGCACAAGCCCTCCTGAATGATCCCGATATTTTGATTGTCGATGAACCGACAGCGGGGCTCGATCCAGAAGAGCGTTTGCGTTTTCGAAATTTGTTGGGCGATATTGGACATAGCAAATTAGTGATTATGTCGACGCACATTGTGTCGGATGTGGAAAGTGTCGCTAGTGAGTTGGCAATTATGCGTTCGGGTAAATTGATCGGTTTTGATACCCCCGACAACATGATAGAAAACGCGCGTGGTCAGATCTGGTCGGCACAAGTTTCACCAGCAGAATTAGAAGAATTACGCGTTCGCACCAATGTATTGCACATGCAGCGTCAAGGTGAGGTGGTGAATGTTCGAATTGCGCATCCGCATCTACCGTGTGCAGGTGCTGTAGTGGCCGCGCCGAATTTAGAAGAAGCGCTGATGGCACAACGTTACGCTAATCATGACAGCATTTTGTGAAGGTAGATGAGTATGTCGACATTACAAATTCAAGTCATTAAGACTTTGGTGATGAATGAAGTCAAGCTTCGTTCTCGCCGTCTCAGCACCTTGGTGGTGCTCATCTTGATTGCAGCGCTTGCGCGCTTGATTTTCGGCTCAGGTGAAGGTAATTTGAGCATGTTGGTTATTAACCAAGCGCGTACCGTGTACAACAGTTCCTCACTCGCTTTGGGCACCGCTTGTTTGTTTGCGCCCCTACTCGGATTGTTGAGTTTTTATCTAACTCGAGGCCGTATCGCTGAAGACGCGCGCTGTGGAATCGGCGCTGTGATCGCCTCGACGCGTATCGGTAATGGGACCTTTATCTTTAGCCGTTGGTTAGGCGCGGTGGCGTATCTTCTTCTCATACTCTTGGCCTATTTGGTGACGGTCATCGGGCTGCAAATCGCTCGCGGTGAATCGGCGGTACAGCTGATGGTCTATCTGAAAGTGTATGGATTAGTACTCCTTCCAGTCATCTTCTTTGGTGCGAGCTGTGCAATTTTGTTCGATAGTGTTCCCCTTCTCATGGGTAAAGCAGGCGACGTGATCTATTTCTTCATCTGGGTTTTTGAAGTATCGATGCTCGACAAAGTCGGACATGATCGCGTGTCTAGCATGCCACCGATCATGATCCTAGAGGGATTGGGAATGACGATCGTCGACTTTGTCGTTCGCACCCAATTTACTGTGCAAAGCATTTCTATCGGACTTGGCACCTTCAATCCAAGCTTGCCCGCCAATGTCGTTGAATTAGCAGAGATTCCAAATACCATATTGCTATATCGCTCCATCACGACTCTGCTGAGTTTCATCCCTATGTTGCTCGCTATTCCTCTGTTTCATCGTTATTCTCCGGACAAAATTAAACTGTCGAATATCAGAAAACGTAGATCACCATTTGAGATCATCAACGCTTGGTTACGCCCTGTCTCGCGTCTGGCAAAACCCTTATTCGGTTACGCAGCAAAGACGCCAAATTTCGCTGGGCAAGTGGTCGCCGAAGTTGCGGTTACTTTGGTCAATTCTCCGCTCGCAATTCTTGCAATGATCGCATTTTCCTTTTTTGCTGCAATCATGAATGCAAAAAATTTGGCAGGTATTTTGGTCTTTGCCTGTGCCTTGTGGGGAGTATTGATTAGTGACTTGAGTACGCGAGATCATCAGGCACAGTTGTCTGCCATGGGAGACGCGGTGATCGGTGGTGCGGATCGTCGTTACTTACGTCAATTTGCGGCTAGTGTTTTGTTAGGGTTCATGCTATTCGGCGTGGTCTTATATCGTTGGAGTTTCCATGCACCGCATTTTGCTTTGGCACTCTTAGTTGGCGTGCTGTTCATGAGTGCATTGGCATCTATGTTAGGGCGATTGACTCGCACATCGCGTACCTTTTTGGGTCCCTTTATGTTCTGGTTTTACCTAGCAATTCAAACCAAGGGTGCACCATACTTTGACGTGTTAGCATTTAATGAATCCGCGAGCAATAATTCCATACTGTTTTACAGTGAAGTCGGAGTCGCGGCATTAATATTGGGGTTTGCCTATAACCGTTATCAAGCTCGTTAAAACTCACAAAGCACGAACTTCTTAGCTCTACAGTTCTGAATCAAAATCGATTTGAGTCAGAGCTGTAGCTTCTTAAGCGCACAATTTTCAAAACGTTCATTGAAGATTGTCAATGCGATGGCCATGCCATCATGGGTGGACTAGCTAGTTGAAGAATAATTTGCGACGTTCAACACTATGGATTGAACCAGAATTTGTGGCGCTGTAAGGGGAGTGAGGACTGTTGTATAAGCGGATTCTCCAGCTCGAAAATGCGGCGGTTTTTGAGATCGGCTTTGACGATAAAAGGACGGCAGTATTGTGTGAACAATTGTTCAAAGCTGCCATTGGCGATCGAGAGTTCCAAGCCTCTACGTATGTCCTCTGCCAGTTGCTTTTGGGTAGGTGCCACAAAAAAATATAAAGCGGTCGGATAATGCAAAACCATTGAGGTATCGACCTCCCGCTTCATTTCCGGATGTTTACTTTGCTCGTTCCAAATTTCGATGATGGAACGAGGGAAATAATCAAAACGACGTTCATTCAACATGAGTGGTAAAGCGGCCGCAGTGCCTGTAATTACCGGCAGCTTGTTGTGACGCAGAATCTGGGTGTCGGGCCAAAAATAGCCTTGACCTGCTTTTAGCGTTGACAGGTCTTGAATACTCTTAACGGCTTTCATACGCTCTGCCATTTCAGGATTAATGAAAGCAATACGCCAACCCATTAAGCCTTTGTCGATAGGAATACGAATCGG
>CAUPNA010000224.1:0-5286 GCA_963512475.1 uncultured Undibacterium sp. | reverse complement strand
GATAGTGATTCTGCAAAAATGCCTGAACCAAAAATTATGCGTTGGCCAAAATAGGCAATATTTTCAAAGTAGCCTTCTAGCAGTTGCTTGAATTCTTGTTGATACAGTTCTTTTACATGAAATTCATTGTGCGAGCCTGGTACATCCGAATAGGTCAATTTATCCGGGCTAGAAATGAGTAAGACTCCATCTTTGCGCAAAACACGCCGAATTTCCTGCATCATTTCTTGATGCTGGTCGTGATGTTCTATGGTTTCAAAGCTCACCAACAAATCGACACTGGCGTCGGCCAATGGTATCGCGGCGCAGCTGCCGACCCGGTATTCGAGATTGTCTCGTTGGTAGCGCTGCTGTGCGTGGGCGACCGCTAATTCGGAGATGTCAACGCCAATTACCTGCAGCGCATGTTCGGCCAACATGGCAGACCCATAGCCCTCACCACTCGCGATATCGAGTACCACCTTACCTTTGGCGATGCTACTCGCCTGCAAATAGCGATGGCGATGTTCCAACTCGATATTGCCGTGCACTTCAGGCACGAAACGTTCACCAGTAAATTTCATAAAGTATTTTCGATTCTTTCTTCACTAAGCCACTGTTTTAGAGGGGGCTTGATCTAGCTTGATGTGCAACATAGGAATGCCAATCAAACCAGTAGCAACGCTACTCGCTTCCGATTTAAAACTAAGGGCGTCGTGCACCCAATGATGTTGAATATGAGTCTGTTGGCTGCCGTTAGCGATAGCAACGCCAATGCTATATTCACCGGCGGGGAGTATCGGCATCAAGAAGCAGAATTCGGCTTCCATGTGGCTGCCTGCCTCGCAAAATGGTGGACAGTCGCTGTAGCTCAAATACGTGTTATCACCAAACAAGGCTTGTCCGCGACTATCTTTCACCGTGAATCCTATGATCGGTGCATCCATCTCGGTATGTGCGATGGCTTGTATACGTAAGCTCACTTGTTCACCACCGACCACCCAGGTTAAAGCGGCACCGTCTTGATCGAAAAATTCAACCGCGGTGATTTGTGCACCGCCTTGACCAAATGATTTTGACTCGGGATCGAACGCGAATATTTGTAAGTCATTGCGCAAATTACTGTTATTGACGAAGGCTAGGCGGTGGTCGCGGCTAGCACCTAATTCGCGCGCGGCGATTGAAGTCCGCTTCATTTTTGTACTGCTACTCTTGCCTTGTTGCGCCTCATAAAACGCTTGAAGGTAAAGCTCACACACTTCCTTGGGGGAGCCTTGTTCTTGAACTTCACCCTTTTCTAACCAGATCACGCGGCTACACAGGCTTTTTACCGCTGCTGTGTCATGACTGACAAACAAGACCGTGCCTGTTTTCATGAAATTGCGTAAGAAACGCATGCATTTCTGCGTAAAGAAAGCATCACCAACCGCCAAGGCTTCATCAATCACTAAGATATCTGCATCGACATGTACGATCACCGCAAATGCCAGCCTGACTAACATACCGCTAGAATAAGTGCGAACCGCGTGCTCTAAAAATTCGCCAATATCAGCAAAGGCAACGATGTCGTTAAAGCGTTCGTCTATCTGTTCTTTGGAGAGTCCGAGTATGGTCGCGTTCATATACACGTTTTCGCGCCCGGTGAACTCAGGATTAAAACCTGAGCCCAATTCCAATAAGGCGGCAATCCGTCCGTGCGTGCGGACTTCGCCGCTGCTCGGTGATAAAGTGCCGCAAATTATTTGTAGCAAGGTCGATTTGCCTGAACCATTGCGGCCAATGATGCCGACCGTTTCTCCTTTTTTTACTTCAAAATCAATTCCCTGCAAGGATGAGAATTCACGGAAATAGTTCTTTTTCGCTTGACCTAGTGCATCGCGCAGTTTGGGGAATAGGAATTGCTTTAAACGATCACCTGGTTTCTCGTAAATCTGGTAATGCTTATTCAATTGTTTGACGCTGATCGCGATCGAATTAGAGGACATCAGCAAATCCTTTACGTGTTTTTTGAAACCAGGCAAATCCCAAACTAGCGATCACCATTGAGCAGAATAAGTAAGAGAGCCAGATTGTTACGTCCAAAGTTTTGCCCCAAATCATGGCATCACGACTTTGTTCTATTACCTGCGTCAATGGACTGATTTGCACCAACCACTGATAATCCTCAGGCAGGGCGCTGACAGGATAAAAAATCGGGGATAAGAAGGTCAGTACCGAAGTCAATACAACGACGATCTGGCTGACATCGCGTAAATAGACACCGAGTGATGCCAACAAGTAAGTGAGACCTAAGCTGAAAAAGATGAGAGGCAATAAGATAAAGGGCAATAGGAAGATAGTCAGTGGCGGCGTACCAAAGAAAATGAGGTAGAACAACAACCAGACTGAGAGGCTGATGGTCATATGGAAAAAGGCCGCACCGAGTGTCACTAAGGGTAAGATTTCCAAAGGAAAAATGACCTTTTTGACGTAGTTCACATTATTGACTATCAGGCTGGGCGCACGATTAATGCAATCGGAGAAAAGTCCAAACAACATTAAGCCAGCAAATAACACCAACGCAAATTCCGTTTTTGACTCCGAGCCACCAAGCCAGCGCGCTTTAAACACCACGCTAAACACGAAGGTGTACACCGCCAACATCAAGATAGGATTAAAAAATGACCACAACAATCCTATCATCGACCCTTGATAACGGATCATGACTTCGCGTCGAATTAGGTGTTGAATCAGTTTGCGATGTGTCTTTATCGTCAACAGTAAACTGACAGGAGATAGTTGGGGGGCAGCGTGGGGATTCATTTAATGCTTAGAGTTCTTTTCGGATGTTAGTGCGAAGCGCATACGTAAGGAAGCGTGCGAATTTTACAACTAAAATTGTTGATTATTTCGACCTGTTCTGTCGTTAAAGTGTCTTAAATGTGTACAAAAGCCAACGAAAAATGGCGAAATATGCAAAGAATAGTATAAATAATACATTCTTTTTTAAAATAACCCGGTTATTATAGTTTGTATTAAAGTAATAAGTAATGGAAATTTCAAAAAAGACAAAATAGGTTTGGCGTATCAATCTTTCTGAAATCAAAAGGTGCATCGCTTTTTTGCCGATTTAGTGAGTCCGCTCAAACCCCGGGTTCGGTTGGATTGGCTCGACTCGTTTATACTCTTACTTTTATTGCCCTAAACACCTACCGAGGGCTAGCGTTTTGTGGTCTTGGCAATTGCCCAAGACAATCAGTGAGAAAACTATGTCAAGTATGGATCTGCCTGTGAAGTCTAGTAATTTTAATAATTTTGATAAGCAGACATTGGAATTTGTAGCGTCATGTGCTTTGCCTACGACTTGGGCGAATTTCACGATGCATGCGTTTGTTGAACCTGCAAATGGTAAAGAGCATATTGCTTTGACTTTGGGGGATGTGGCTGATGGCAAGTCGGTTTTGGCGCGCATACACTCAGAATGTTTGACGGGCGATGCCTTGTTCAGCAAGCGCTGTGACTGTGGTCCGCAGTTGGAGCTGGCGATGCAAAAGATTGCGCAAGAAGGTCGCGGTGTGATTTTGTATTTGCGTCAAGAAGGTCGCGGTATCGGTTTATTGGCCAAAGTACAGGCCTATCATTTACAAGACGCTGGTGCAGATACGGTGGAAGCAAATCAGAAGCTAGGTTTTGCGGCTGATTTGCGTAGCTATAGTTTGTGTGATCCTATGCTGAAACATTTGGGGATCGCGAGTGTGAAATTGATGACAAATAATCCACGTAAAATTTCAGCTTTGCAAAATATGCAGGTGAAAGTAGAAGAGCATATCCCTCTGATCGTACAGCGCAATCCATACAACGAGCGCTACCTCGATACCAAAGCAAGTAAATTGGGTCACATGCTGGTACCGGATTTGTAATTGTCGCGTTCAAGCAATAGGTGATCTGACAAAAGTTAGCGATGTAAAAAAGTAGGATCCCACAAGGGATCTGGCGCATTTGCCACTACAAAACGGGCGTTCTCTGCCTGTAGGGCGACGACTTCGTTCGCCACATGTTTAGGTAAACCGCGACGCTTTACCGGGCGGTTTTGGATAAACAAAGATTCAAGATAATTTTTCAAATAGCCAGGATCGCCAGCAAACAAACAGATTTTCTGCCAGATATGAGGATATTCTTTTTGGATGAAACTCTCTGGCGTAATGCGTTTAAGTGCTGCCAGCGACAGAGCATTGGGATTGCCGTGTTCAATATAAGTGAATGCTTGCTCTTGCAGCTTGCCGATTTCTTGAGGGTTGTCATCCAAAAACAATTTACCTATCGTCTGCATACTTGTCTCAACTTTAGGCGCGTCGAGCTCGGAAAATGGTGCTAGGGTGCGCAAAATTTGCTCTGGAGTTGGCAAGTTTTCGCGGTTCCAACGTATGCATTTAATACCTGCGCTTTTGAGTAGTTTGCGAGTCGGGTATTCTTCTTCTTGATCAGTTTCGCTGCGCTCTAATTCCAGTACACAGAGTAAATCCAGGTCCTTACTAAAGACGCCAAAATCAACATGTCTGTCTTTTAGTTTTTGGTGCATCAGGGTACGTTTTTTCTCGTTACTGACATGTGGCTCAAGAATAGCGGTCAGTTGTACATGGGGAAATATTAGGCAGTTGGGGAGCGCCTTTTGTACTCGCTTAAAGAAGATTTCTTCTTCCGCATCGAACAGCTTGCGTGGTTCGCATTCGGGAATGGCGTTGCTATCTTTGTCAAGAAAATGAGAAAACATGCTTAATCCTCCAATGCGAAGAAATCATTTTACTCAAAATATACTTTCAATATGACGGAACGCAAGCAGAATCAGGGGAAAGCTTGGCGAAAGGCGCTGATTTTCTGATAAGCGGTGACGGAAGCCTCAATGAGAAAGACATTTAGATATAAAAAAACCCACCAAGTTTCCGGTGGGCATGATTTTTTCGTCGAATTGACGGTGGAAAATTAATAGGCGCCCATATAGTCACGCTTGCCCAATTCCACGCCATGATGACGCAAAATCGCATAAGTCGTGGTCACGTGGAAAAAGAATTGCGGCAAGCCATATCCCAACAAATAGGCATTACCTGTCAGCTTTTTCTCTTTTGGTGTGCCTGGACGCAGAACGATTTCACGGTTTTCGCCGCCTTCAAATTGTGCTGGACTGAGGCTATTGATAAATTCCAAAGTCTTGGTCAGACGTGCTTGTAAGTCCTCAAATGTCGCTTCAGTATCTTGGTAATCTGGAACGTCGACGCCTGCCAAACGCGCTGAGATGCCTTTGGCAAAATCTGCTGCGATTTGTACCTGACG
>CAUPNA010000223.1:0-5296 GCA_963512475.1 uncultured Undibacterium sp. | reverse complement strand
GAAAAAGTGGATGGCAGCGGCTATCCTAAAGGCTTGCATGGCGATCAGATTAGCTTGTATGCAAAAATGGGCGCGGTATGTGATGTGTATGATGCCATCACATCAAACCGTCCATACAAAGCAGGATGGTGTCCAGCTGAGTCTTTGAAAAAAATGGCTGAGTGGAGCAAGGGACATTTTGACGAGAGAGTGTTTCAAGCATTTATTCGAAGTATGGGGATATACCCTGTTGGTACACTCGTGAAATTACATTCAGGTCGCCTAGGTGTTGTGGTTGAGCAGCAGGTCGGCAAATCTCTATTGCTGCCGAAAGTAAGAGCATTTTTTTCGACAAAATCAATGGCATACATTCCACCTGTATTACTCGATCTCAGTGGCCCTGGAATACAAGATAAGATCGTCTCACGTGAAGACGCATCCACTTGGGAGCTCAAAGATATTAATCGTTACTGGCTAGGTGATGCGGTGGATAGCGTTTAATTCAGCGTCTAATTTAGCTTCTATGCCGATTAGTATGGATTTATGCACAGAATGTACTTTGCATTCCATCTTTATTGTCGCTAATTCCGTCGCAAAACCAACGCCTTCAAATAAATCTAAGAGGCCATGATTTTCCTTGAGGTCATCGGGTAAAATGACTCTATGAAAATTTTGATCAGTAACGATGATGGATATTTGGCACCAGGAATAATTGCCCTGGCACGTGCTTTAGCCGATATCGCCGACATCACTGTCGTAGCGCCGGATAGTAATCGCTCAGGCGCCTCCAATGCCTTAACGTTAGATAGACCATTGTCCGTGCAACGAGCGGACAATGGTTTTTATTTTGTGAACGGTACACCTTCTGATTGTGTGCACGTGGCTTTGACCGCTTTGATGTCAGACAAACCTGATTTGGTGGTGTCTGGTATCAATAATGGACAAAATATGGGCGATGATACTTTGTACTCAGGTACCGTTGCTGCTGCTACCGAAGCCTACTTGTTTGGTATTCCCGCAATCGCATTTTCCCAGGTAGATAAAGGGTGGCTTCATCTTGATGATGCTGCACGCATTGCGAGAGAAATTGTCCAGCGTGACTTTGCATCGCTGCCGCATCCTTTTCTGTTGAATGTGAATATCCCTAACTTAGCCTATGCAGAGGTTCGTGGCGTATCCAGTGCCCGTTTGGGCAAACGCCACATGTCTGAGCCGGTAATTAAAACTCAAGATCCAAGTGGCCGCGACATCTATTGGATAGGGCCAGCAGGCGCTGCTAAAGACGCAAGCGAAGGGACAGATTTTGCAGTAACAGCAAAAGGATTTGTGTCAGTGACGCCGTTGCAGATTGATATTACTAACACGAAGCAAATGCAAACTCTCGCCTCGGATCTGGCATGACCACAAAAGAAAAACGGTTTCCTTTAAGTCTGGCATCGGTAGTTGAGCCACGTAGCAAGGCCTCCAATAAGTCGGCGACGGTGATGGCGCAAACCGCAGTAAAGAATGCGGCCACTCATCTTGCTAGTCATGCACCGCAGAAAATGGCTGGTTTTTCTCCATCAAAAATATCTTCAGCTTTTCCTATTTTACGAGAGCAAGGCAAGCAAATTATAAATGCGCCTCCTAGAACGGAGGTCATGGTCTCAGAAAAAATTCGCCAGGCAATGGTGGCGAGGGTTGCACAGCAAGGCGTTAAAGATAAAGTGGTACTGGGGGCGCTGGAAGCGATTCCGAGGCATATGTTTATTGAGCCTGGATTATCTAGCCAGGCCTATATTGATGCCTCTTTACCTATTGGACATCACCAGACTATTTCTCAACCCTATATCGTTGCTCGCATGACAGAGATTATGCGAAACGGAAAAAATCTTCAAAGAGTTTTAGAAATTGGCACAGGCTGCGGATATCAAGCAGCTGTTTTATCCTTGGTGGCGAATGATGTTTATTCCATCGAGCGTATCAAAGCTTTACACGAACTTGCAAAAGCTAACTTGCGCCCGTTAAGAATTCCCAATATCCGCTTGCATTATGGAGATGGCATGTTAGGTTTGCCACAAGTTGCGCCATTTGACGGTATTATATTGGCAGCTGCAGGAATGGAAGTGCCACAGGCGCTGTTAGTTCAGTTGACAGTCGGTGGACGACTGATCGCACCAGTCGGTGGACGCCATCAGGCACTGCAATTGATCGAACGTGTGGGGCAAAATGAATGGAATAGTACAATGTTAGAACAATGCCATTTCGTACCTTTGCATCAAGGGACGGTATGAAAGGCAAGAATCTAAAATTTATTTTCACCCTTTGGTAGTTGATGAAATTTTGATCATTTCGCTCTAATTTAATTTGAATAAGAAATATTTATGAAGCAAAGTTGTCTATTAAGAAAATACGGAATGCTTGTGGTTCTAGTTTTGGTCACAGCATGTACTTCAGTGCCTAACAATGCGCCTGTGATTGAACGTAGCACGGATGTGCCAGTGCCAACGGTCAAGCCAGTTGTCGTAGTGCCTATCGTGAAAGAGCAGGAGGTTCGACCAAGCTACACCGTAAAACGCGGAGATACTTTGCTACGTATCGCTTTCGATCATGGACAAAGCTATAGTGACTTGGTTGCCTGGAACAACTTGCGTAACCCGAATGATATAAAAGTGGATCAGGTCTTATGGATAGGTCCACCGGAAGGCAGTTCAGTGGCCAAATCAACACCTGTCTCCAGTGCATCAGGGATAGAAGTGCGTAGCCTGACACCAGTCAATCCTTCAACGAATAAAAACTTCCCTAAAGGTGATAAGCGTCAATATTCCGAGAGCAATCTGGCGGAATTGCAAAAGTTAGCTGATAGTAGCCCAGCGACCGCTGCAGTCACTCAAAAAAATGAGCCAGTACCGGTTAAGCCTGTTGAAAAGCCAATCGTGGCGCCTGCCGTTGAGGTTATTGATTGGATCTGGCCAGCAGACGCAAAATTAACTGCAACGTTTGACGACCAAAAGAATAAAGGTATTGATTTGAGCGGTAAACTTGGTCAGGACGTGGTTGCCGTCGCTGCGGGTAAGGTTATTTATGAAGGGGGCGCAATGCGTGGTTATGGCAATATGCTGATTATTAAACATGCCAACAATTATTTGTCTGCTTATGCTCATAACAAAGTTAATTTGGTTAAAGAAGGGCAGTCTGTAAGTAAGGGGCAAAAAATTGCGGAAATGGGAAATTCAGATAGCGATGTGGTTAAATTGCATTTTGAAATTCGTCAAGCCGGTAAGCCTATTGACCCCATGAAGGTTTTGCCGGCTCGCTAATTGATTATTTTGTGATCTGTTATTCGTAAAATTTTACGCAGGCTTAAAGTGAAAGTTTAAAGCTAAATTATGACTAAGAATTCAAAGCACACGACGCACTCTAAGCAATCTGTTTCTGATGATGGTGCAATTGCCTTAGCTAATGATCCGAATGACTTGTTTCTTAATGACGTTGAAGAGTCTGACGATAGTCGTGAGTTTGTTGATGAACGTGACGATGATTCTGAGGATGAAGAGAAAAAGGGTGAGTTACCGTCGGTTGCCATTGCGCCTATTGACGAGATCAAGGTCATCCTTGCCGCAGAATTATCGACAGATACGACACAACATTATTTGAATCAGATAGGCACGCGGCCATTGTTTTGTGCTGCTGAGGAATTGCATTTTGCGACCTTAGCGAAGCAGGGTGATTTCGAGGCGCGACAAAAAATGATTGAGCATAATTTGCGCCTCGTTGTTTCTATCGCCAAACATTACATCAATCGTGGCGTAGCCTTATTGGACATGATAGAAGAGGGTAATTTAGGCTTGATGCACGCGATCGATAAGTTTGAGCCAGAACGTGGTTTTCGCTTTTCTACTTACGCAACCTGGTGGATACGTCAAAGCATAGAGCGCGCGATAATGAATCAGGCACGTACCATACGTTTGCCAGTGCATGTAGTAAGAGAATTAAATCAAATTTTGCGGGCGAAGTATCATTTAGAGTCACAGCAACGCGATGGAAAAGACGCGACGATAGACGATATTGCGCATCTGGTCAGCCGACCTATCGATGAGGTGCAAGATATTCTTGCTTTATCTGAACATGCGATGTCTTTAGATACCCCTTTAGATGGCGACCCTCAGAGCAGTTTGCTCGATATGTTACCTGGCGATGCTGATCATGCGCCGGACACGCAAGCGGAGCATCATGAAGTGACTGTTTTGGTCAGAGACTGGCTGTCAAAATTACCGGATAAACAGCGTATCGTTATCATGCGTCGTTTTGGTTTGGATAATGATGATCCCGTTACGCTTGAGACCTTGGCAGATGAAATGGGAATTACACGTGAACGTGTACGCCAAATTCAGCAGGAGGCATTAATTAAATTGAAACGTAGCTTCGCTTCGCGTGGCGTTGAACGTGATGCTTTGTTGTAATGGCGTTTTGTTTTGCTAATTTCTTCTTTGGGTTTCATTTTGTTCAGATTGTCATTGCCCGTTAAACATATCAATAACCATTAGCAGCTATCGATAGCGCTCATGAGCCAACGCGCTTAGATAGAACTTGGGCGTGTGTTGACGGTATAATGCGAGATTCTCTTGAATCTATTTTCCTAGGGCGGAGCTTTCGTCTCTTGCCTCATCTAACATGAATACTCTGAATATCCGTTCCTTAGACATGGACGCGCGTGGCGTTGGTCATCTTGAAAATGAAGATGGTTCACCTGGCAAAGTGGTCTTTGTCGAAGGCGCTTTGCCGGGCGAAGTCGTTGGTTTTAATACTTACCGTAAAAAGCCGAGCTGGGAAGCGGCAACCATGGGCGCCTTGGTTAAGGAATCGTCCCAGCGCGTTACGCCTAAGTGCCCCCATTTCGGCGTTTGTGGCGGCTGTTCCATGCAACATCTGGACGCGAATGCACAGGTTGCAATGAAGCAGCGTCTGTTAGAAGACAATTTGGCTCACATTGGAAAAGTGAAGTCTGAAATGGTGATGCGGCCGATTTATGGCCCGACCTGGGGTTATCGTTATCGCGCCCGCTTATCCGTGCGCAATGTACATAAAAAGGGCATCGTGTTAGTCGGTTTTCACGAGCGAAAATCGCGTTATGTCGCCAATATGGAAACCTGCGAAATTTTGCCGCCACATATTTCCAAAATGTTGATGCCTTTGCGTGACTTAATTACGTCATTGACTATTATTGAAGCCTTACCGCAAATTGAACTGGCGATCGGTGAAAATGTGACGGCGATGGTTTTGCGTATTATGCAACCGCTGGGACCTGGTGATGACGTGAAACTGAAGGCCTTTGCCG
>CAUPNA010000222.1:0-5424 GCA_963512475.1 uncultured Undibacterium sp. | reverse complement strand
TTATCGAAGTAATAAATTTAATTAAGTTGATCTATCGGTCTTTGCTCTCTAGAATCAAATCCATCGCAGTTCCAAACTTGTTGTTGAACTTACTTTAGAACTTATTTCAGGAGATTGATATGACGAACGAAGCCAAATGCCCTTTCAACCATGGTGCAGCAAAAAACGCAGTTGCCGCAGGCGCACCAACGAATGCGAGTTGGTGGCCGAATCAACTTAAATTAAATATTCTGCACCAACACTCACCTAAGTCAAATCCTATGGGGGAAGACTTTGATTATGCAACAGAATTTAAGTCACTTGATCTGGATGCAGTGGTGGGCGATCTCAAGGCACTGATGACCGACTCGCAAGACTGGTGGCCCGCCGATTGGGGTCACTATGGTGGTTTGATGATACGCATGGCGTGGCATGCAGCAGGTACCTATCGCGTGTCCGATGGTCGCGGCGGTGCAGGTACAGGCAACCAACGTTTTGCCCCTTTGAATAGCTGGCCAGATAACGGCAATCTTGATAAAGCACGTCGTTTGTTATGGCCTATCAAACAAAAATACGGTCGCAAAATTTCATGGGCAGATTTGTTTATTTTAGCGGGCAATGTCGCGCTGGAATCCATGGGCTTTAAGACTTTTGGTTTTGCTGGCGGTCGTGAAGATATCTATCAACCAGAGGAAGATATTTACTGGGGTTCAGAAACAGAATGGCTCGCGACCAGTGATAAAGCAAATAGTCGTTATGCTGGCTCAGTCGCAGGCTCACGCGATTTAGAAAATCCTTTGGCCTCTGTCCAAATGGGTTTGATTTATGTAAATCCAGAAGGTCCGGATGGCAATCCTGATCCAGTCGCTTCTGGCCGTGATGTACGTGAAACTTTTGCACGCATGGCGATGAACGATGAAGAAACGGTGGCCCTGGTGGCGGGTGGTCATACATTTGGTAAAGCGCACGGCGCTGGCGATCCAACTTTGGTTGGTCCAGAACCAGAAGCGGCAGGCATAGAAGAGCAGGGCTTGGGTTGGATTAACAAATTTGGTTCAGGTAAAGGTGTACACACGACGACGAGCGGTATTGAAGGTGCGTGGAAACCCAATCCTACGACCTGGGATAACGGTTACTTTGACATGTTGTTCGGTTACGAATGGGAATTGACTAAGAGCCCAGCCGGTGCGAAACAATGGGTGGCAAAAGATTGTAAGCCTGAGCATTTGATTCCTGATGCACACGACGCGAGCAAGAAACATCCGCCGATGATGACGACCGCTGATCTATCTTTGCGACATGACCCCGCATACGAAAAAATCGCACGTCGTTTCCATCAAAACCCAGCAGAATTTGCTGACGCCTTTGCACGTGCCTGGTTCAAATTGACGCACCGTGACATGGGACCCGTGGCGCGTTATTTAGGTGCATTGGTTCCAAGCGAAACACTGATCTGGCAAGACCCGATTCCTGCTGTGAATCATGCTGTGGTTGATGCAAACGATATCGCTGCATTGAAAGCAAAAGTGCTGGCATCTGGTTTAAGTATTGCTCAATTGGTCAACACGGCATGGTCATCCGCATCGACCTTCCGTGGCAGCGATAAACGTGGCGGCGCCAATGGTGCGCGTATCCGTTTGTCACCACAACGTGATTGGGAAGCGAATCAGCCACTGGAATTGAATAAAGTGTTGGCGACTCTAGAAGCGATCCAGCAAGAATTTAATGCTGCGCAATCCAGTGGTAAGAAAATTTCTCTGGCAGATTTAATCGTCTTGGCTGGCGCTGCAGCGATTGAAGCAGCGGCGAAGAAAGCGGGACAAGATGTGCAAGTTCCATTCGCTCCAGGACGTATGGATACATCGCAAGAACAAACGGATGTTGAATCGTTCGCGGTATTAGAGCCAGCAGCTGATGGTTTCCGTAATTATGTGCGTGCAGGTTTAGAGAAGCATGCAGCAGAGCTACTGATCGATAAAGCGCAATTGCTGAACTTGAGCGCGCCAGAAATGACAGTGTTGATTGGTGGTTTGCGATCTTTAAATGCAAACACAGGCAAGACTCAGCACGGTGTTTTTACTAAGCGTCCAGAAACCTTGAGCAATGATTTCTTCGTCAATTTGCTTGATATGAACACTAAGTGGCAGCCATCAAGTACAGCAGGCGTGCTCGAAGGCCGAGATCGTCAAACTGGGGCAGTGAAATGGACAGGCACCACGGTCGATCTGGTGTTCGGTTCTAATTCACAATTACGTGCCTTGGCCGAAGTGTATGCAAGCGGTGATGCGCAAGAAAAGTTTGTGAATGATTTCATTGCGGCATGGAATCAAGTGATGAATGCAGACCGTTTTGATCTGGTGTGATTGGAGTAGGTGAAAGCGTTCTTATCTCGCAGTTGGGAGAAGGGTGACTCGTAGGCTGGGCTGAAAAGCCCAGCTTATTTTGTTAGTTTCGTCTCAAATTGTTGGGCTTCGCTACGCTCAGCGCCAACCTACGCTGCTATCTCAAACCGCGAAGGCAATGGCAACAATCGTTCCAAGGTCTCTCGAATTCGCAACAACTGCGGATCATTTGATGCCGCATTATCGCTGGTGTCATTGATACAGAAAAACGCCAGTTCACCAAAGCGTTCGCTCAAATCAGTAAACTGTTGTTCGGCGTCGCTATCACCACTACAAATGTAACGATACTCAATTTCTCGCAAGTAGGCGAGACCGCGATGCAACATCCAACGTGGCACCAGATCGGGCACGATAGGTGGCCGCTGCCAATCGCGAAACACGGTTTGCCTTACTTGTTCAAATAAGTCAGGCGCTTCTTTTTCTAACTCTAACAAAACGCTTTTCAGCATAGGGCGCGGTGCATGCGCAAAAATGCGATGGACATGTTGATAGAGCGGATAACGTTGCTGTAACCAGTGCTTGGATAAAATAGACGCATTGACCAAGGCTGTCTCATCTTTTTGCAGTGTGCCGTAATCAGGGACTTGCTCTTGTTCCTTAAACACAGCAACACCATGTTGTCCAAACCAGCTCTCTACACTAACAGGCGCGCCAAAAAAGACATCGTCGTTCAGATAGATAAATCGTTCTGATAAACCAGGTATGTGATGTAAATACGATTCAATATGACCCGAATCAAACACGGGTAATGCGGTGCTAGGAATAATGCTGGTGTGATCGATGAGCGTAATACCTTCACCTTGTCTCAACCAATCTGGCGTCTGACCATCCGTGACCAGATAGATATGCCCATGCTCAGGAAAGAATTTTTCCAAGGCACGCAGATTAAATCGCAATTCTTGATTGTCCCGATAACGTCCAGCGACATCGCCATACACCGCCAGTTTTTTGCGCTCGACATCAGTGGAGTGAAGAATCGCATCCTGCCGTTTGGCGAACCACACGGGATCTGCGCCATCCACCCACAGGTAGACGATATCTATTTTCTCTTTGGTTTGATTCACTGTGTGCGGTGGGGCAAAGTAGTCATCGAACAAGCAGCATGGCAGCTTAGATGATTTATGCAAGGGTTTATTTAATTTATAGCATTGTGCTAGAGCGATAGCCTGCACTTTACCCGAAAAAGAGAAATGCAGTTGGTAATTAGTGCATTTCAGCAATACGCCAGTGTTTTAGAGTGTTTCATTCAAAAAATTTGAATGATGTCATCAAATTCATTCAGTCTACACGCACTTCGCTAAGCGCATAATCTCTTCCATCGCATCACGCCATTGGCACACAATCAGGATGCCTTGATTAATTTAACAGGAGAGAGAAAATGCTAACTTTAAGAAAATCCCAAGATCGCGGACATGCTGATCACGGCTGGTTGAAAAGCCAGCATACTTTTTCATTCGCCAATTACTACGATCCCGACCATACAGGCTGGGGCAATCTCTTAGTGATCAACGAAGACCGCATAGCACCAGGCACGGGCTTCGGTACACATGGACACCAGAATATGGAAATCATCAGCTATGTGCTGTCCGGTGAATTGGCTCACAAAGACAGCATGGGGAATATCAAAGGAATTCCACCTGGTGATGTGCAACGCATGAGCGCAGGTACTGGCGTGCGTCATAGCGAATTCAATCATGCGGATGGACAGCAAACACATTTTCTGCAAATTTGGATACAGCCAAATCGCCAAGGTGTGGAACCAAGCTACGAGCAAAAAACCATACCACCAGCGAGCAAACGTGGCGTACTGGCATTGGTCGCTTCACCCGATGGTGCTGGTGATTCTGTTTCAATGACAGCGGATGCCGCTTTGTATGCAGGTTTGTTTGATGGTGATGAACAAGCCGAACTGACACTCAATCCGGCTCGTAAAGCGTATTTGCATTTGATACGTGGTGAGTTGGAAGTGAACGGGCAACGTTTGAGTGGTGGTGATGCCTTACGCATAGAAAACGAAAGCCATCTGACCTTGCGCCATGGTCAAGATGCAGAAGTTTTGGTGTTTGATTTAGCAGCTTAAATTTTGTAGGGCGGGTGCAACCCGCGCCGCACATAGGTCGATCAAGCTTGCACTACGGTTTGGCGGCGCGGGTTACACCCGCCCTACAATTTTGCAGCTATAACTTAATGGCAGTGGCATTTCCTCTAGGGCATCACCAGATTAAGCCCCCCAAAAATGTCACTAACAAACAAGAAGTACATTATTAATCAAAAAGGAATTCACCGTGTTTACTCAATTACAAAATCCATTTTCGTTGGTTGCCCGCTTATTACTCGCCGCGCTCTTTTTACCAGCAGGCATCGCCAAACTCACAGGCTTTGAAGGGACAGTAGGCTATATCACTTCAGTCGGCTTGCCTGCACCAACGCTGGCCGCTGCTGCCGCTCTGATACTTGAAATCGCTGGTGGTGTCGCACTGATCATAGGTTTAGGCACACGCTTCGCAGCACTCGCTTTAGCCTTTTTCACCTTGGTAGCATCGTTCATTTTTCACGCGTATTGGGCAGTACCAGCGGACCAAGCTTATGTGACACAATTGCTGTTCTTTAAAAATATAGCAGTGGCTGGTGGCTTGATGGCATTAGCAGCGTTTGGTGCTGGCGGCTGGAGTCTCGATGCACGCCGTAGTGCTGGTGCTTAATATTGAATTGAATGTTGAGTCGCTTTCCTGACACTCATTTCTGGAAAGCGCGTAATTGAAAGTGCCAATCACTGAACCTGGTTGGCACTTAAAGAAAAAATCGCCTACTTATTTCATTGACCTTCAGGCGGTTCCCACAGTTCGACCTTATTCCCTTCCGGATCGATCACCCAGGCAAATTTTCCGTATTCAGACTCGTCAATTTTATCGAGTACATTGCAGCCTTCTTCCTTCAACAGCTTGACCAAAGCATGCAAGTCTTGCACCCGATAGTTGATCATAAAAGGCGCAGAACTAGGCGCAAAATAATCGCTTTCTTGCGGATTAATTGACCAAGCAGT
>CAUPNA010000221.1:0-5443 GCA_963512475.1 uncultured Undibacterium sp. | reverse complement strand
CAAGGCTTTCTTTTTCCATTTTCTGTATTGCGCAATTGGCAGTGCCACATGCGGGAAGATCAAAATCAAAAGCAACGACCTCCAACGACTAATAGGAAAATGAATTACCGTTGAGCTTGATTGTTTTGATGTTGGGGTTGTTCTTGACTTTGACCTTCATCCACTTCTGACACTGCCAATTGTGCTGGACAGAAAATGGATAAAGAAAGTGTTGCTGTTTGAGCCGAAGGCGAGTCTCAACGCTTTCCCATTTTTTGTCCTGCACAATTGGGAAGCCGAAGGCCAGTGGCAGCGTGGTCGCCTTTTTTGGGTTACCTTTTTTGGCGAAGCAAAAAAGGTAACTAGCTGTCGGGCTACCCCCGACCAACAAACCCACGAGCAAGCCTAAACGTTAAAACGAAATACAAAAAAACACAGCGTGGGTTGCACCCGCCCTACAAATTACCTCAATCAATCCGGCCAAATTCCTGCTGCATCCACTTCAATGCAGAAGCCTGATTCAACTTAAAATCCGGCCTCACTTTGATTTTTGCAATTTGTTCCCCATCCGAATCAAATGCACTCAAATAAGCATAAGGATCATCTTCATCCGGAATGATTTGCAAACAGATTTTGTAATCCATCTCCGCACCACTCACCATCAAATTCTTATTCAAAGTCGCATGCAATTGTTGTTCATGACGACGCACGAATTCGTTGGCGGTTTTTACTAAAGTATTGAAGGCATTGTGATCTAAAGGCTTAGGATTTTTTTTATCGCGTCCCATCGTCCACGGCCCGATCAAGGCTGGTTCTGCCTGACCGTCTTTATACATGGCGACTGCCCAGCCATCGTCATCGTCATTCTTGATCACGCGTGCGGTCCACTCTTTGGCTTGCCACACACGGGCTTCTTGTATTAATTGAACTTCTTGATCTGACATGGTCACGATCTCTTATTTCTTCGCTGTGGTTGGTTTTGCAGCCGGTTTTGCAGAATTAAAGACTTTAACGAGGCTGACGCCCTCGCCGCCAGTGTCGCAGTTATAAGCGCCATCTTTTAACTGTACAAATTGTTCCGCTTCCAACTCGACCACTTGTCCGTTGACGTTCAAAGCGCAGCTACCGGTCAACACATAAACACGAAAGCCATGTGAAGCTTTGATCGTGATGCTTTGAGTGGCTCCATAAGTATTGCTGTAAAACTTATAGTTTTCTGAAGGACGGTGCTGTTGGCGTACGCCGATTTCGGAGATGCTGGCGTCTGAAATATCAGACCAGAATTGAACTTGTGACATGGGAATTCCTTGAGAATAGTGTTGAAGTGATATTTCTGTTGTACGCTGCTTTAGGCACATCGACTCGATTTACACAGCAAACTGAGGTAAACCATGTAAAACAGCGAAGAAGATGCCGCAGTATACGTGAAATTAATGATTCCCGACTAAGGCACCAAGAAGAAACACTTCCACTATTGCCAATTTACTCTCTAAACAAATGCGTAAAATTTCGGCTTACCAACAGCTTTTCAGGACGACCTTTGATCAATATTTCCATGCGCTCTGCATCCAAACGTTCAGCTGCTAAGATAGCTTTGGTGTTAACGACGGTGGAGCGATGTACTTGCCAAAATTTTTCACCATCTAAACCGTCGATTAAGTCTTTCAAGGCAGTGCGGATCAAAGCTTCGTAATCTGCGAGTACCACACGTGTGTACTTCGTATCCGATTGAAAAAACAAAACCTCATCGACATCGATCAATTTGATCTGTTTACCTACTGTCGCTTTGATCCATTTCATTTTTTCTTGTTTGACTGCGGTGGTGTTTTGTAAGCTTTGCTGCAAACCACTCAATAAGCTAGATAGATCACTTGGAACTGCATTCAATTTTTCTTTGATGCGTTCTATGGTTTTTTCCAGTCTTTGTTCTTGCACTGGCTTTAATAAATAATCTATCGCTCCCGCGTCGAAAGCCTCAATCGCGTACTGGTCGTAGGCAGTGATAAACACGATATGCGCCGCCTTACCTATTTTTTTTGCGACGTCGACACCGGACATACCAGGCATGCGGATATCTAGAAAGACCACATTGGGTTCATACTCTAAAAAACCGTCCCAGGCATCATTACCGTTCTCTGCCACTTTTACGATGTCCGCGTTTGGCCAACATCTTTCCAATTGTCCCAGCAAACGATCACGCATCAATGGCTCGTCTTCGGCAACTAAGATTTTTATAGTCATTGGATCATCCTGATTTAAATTGGTTCGTCGCACTCTGCACAAGCGGCAAGGAGATTTCTGCAATGACGCCGCCCGCTGCTGCCTCACTAATATCAAGTCTTGCTTTATCTGAATAGGCGAGGCGCAGGCGATCACGAATATTTTGCAAACCTATTCCGTTGCTTGGTTTATCACTTAAACCAACCCCCGTATCTTGCACGGTAATACATAGGTCACTACCTAAGGCCTCTGCGCTGATATGAATACTGCCACCGCGAATTGATGGCTCCAGTCCATGCTTGATCGCATTCTCCGCCAGGGTGAGCAACACCATACTTGGAATTTTATAGCTTACAAACTGTATAGGTAAATCAAGACTGAATGTCAAACGATGCGCCATACGTACTTGCATCACTTCCAGATAAGCTTTCACCATCGCGAACTCTTCTTCTAGGGTAATTTGCTCGGCGCGCATTTCACTCATACTGGCACGTAAGAATACGATCAAGTTGGCGGTCAACTCAGCGGCCTTTGATTCTCCGTGCGGCCCCTTCGTGCCTTGCTCTGCTAACTGTTGTACTGCGCCCAAAGTATTAAAGAGGAAATGCGGTTCAATCTGAGCTCTTAATAATCGTAATTGAGACTCACTGAGTTCACGCGCGACTTTTTCGCGCTCGGCTTCCCATTGCATTTGTGTGGCGATACGTTCGTACCCCATATTGCGCCATGCGGAGACCAATAGCAGTAGCAAGCCATACAAGACGCTAATGACGACACATACTAATAGAATAGTCGGTGCGTGTTCCTGCAATAAAGGTAACACCGGTTTATTTCGTACAGTGGCGCCTATCGCAAAGCCAACAAACGCACCGCCAAAAAGACTCAAATCAGTCCACAAAAGAAGTTTGTATTTCTTCTCCGCGATCTGACGATAGTTAAACCAAATACCTGTTATTGCGGCTAACAAACCAAAGCCTATGGTATTCGCAATCGCCACTGACAGGACGATCCCAAGCTTAGGTTTCCAATAAACCATCAGCAAACCTATGACAGAAAAAATCACAGCACTTATCAGCAACGCGCGCCACAAGCGCCACCCTTGATAAGTGCTGCAAAATTCATGTAGTTGCTGGCGTTCTATGGTCGTCAACTGCGCCAATCGCAGTGCGACTTTTTTGTTCAGAGTACCTTGTACTTGTTGCGCCAACTCAGGATTGAGCATGATCGCCAACAATTCATCATTCCATGCCTGATACCAGGCGGATAGCCGTCTCCACATCTTCATTTCCTTCGCGTTCTGTCAAAGTAGGATCATGCTAAATCACATCACGCATGCTTTCCAATCAAATACGATCAATGACGAAAACCTTAGGTTCAAATACGATAATTCTAGATTTTGGATCACTCAGTTTGAAATGACACTCGCCAATTACTCAAACTGTTTCGCGAATTGAGAAAATTGCTCAGTCAAGCTTGTGACTTGCTGGCGCAGTGCTTGTACTTCATTCTCTAGCGCTGTTATGCGATCCGTATTGGTGCCGCTTGCTTCACTCCTATGCGAATCCATTGGTCTGCCAGCAACGGCCTGAGCATCTTCTTCGGTGCAACTCAAAAGATGTACATAACGTGCCTCTTTGCTGCCAGGTGCTTTCGCCAAACGAGTGACTAAAGGCGGGTATTTATCCATCAAATAGTTCAGACTTTTCTCGACTTGTTCTACCGAGGTAAATTCAAACAAGCGACCGCAGCGATTGCGAATTTCACCAGCGGTCTGCTCACCACGTAACATCAAAGTGGCCAGCACCGCTAACTTATCCTGATCGAATAAATATTTAATCCTAAGTCTGTGCTCATACTTCGCCACACGTGCACCCGCCTGATGAATCACACCTGCCAACTTTTTTAACACCAAACGATCGATAGCTTGCACTACGTCGTCT
The DNA here is from genome assembly GCA_963512475.1 of uncultured Undibacterium sp. Taxonomy (GTDB): domain Bacteria; phylum Pseudomonadota; class Gammaproteobacteria; order Burkholderiales; family Burkholderiaceae_D; genus Undibacterium. The sequence continues at coordinate 1,304 of CAUPNA010000221.1, read as the reverse complement.
TCTGTCAAATTCATCACCGGATCACGACTACTCAGTTGATTGCAAGCGTTCACCAGCGCATTGAGTGACATAGGATAATTGTCCGGTGTTGTGGCTTCTTTTTCAGCAAGCGACGCTAGCACCCGCACTTCAACCCCATCCAATAGTGTCTGATTGTCCGTTGTGACAGGCTGATGCGCTGTGCCGCCATCCATCGCTAGATTCGAAAGTTCTTGATTCATGTCAATCCCACCGAAGGTTTTAAATATTCTTTGAATTTTACTAGTATAAAGGTTTACTCAGTAAATTCTGTAGGCGCATCCCAAGTTGCACATCGTATTTGTCGTCTCACATGGATAAGCGTCGAAAGGTATTTTATCTAGCGTATTTCTATATTGGCTTCAGTCTAGCAAGCACTAACAATATCAAATTGCAGCATGATCTTCTGTAACAAAAACGAAGAAAACAAGGAAAACCATGAACACCACGACAATACTTACGACTAATACTCGTTACCATAAATTGACGATAGGTCTGCACTGGTTGATGTTGCTACTCTTAATCGCCGTATATGCCAGCATGGAGTTGCGCGAGTTTTTCCCCAAAGGAAGTGATCCACGCAAAGCAATGAAAATGTGGCATTTTATGCTTGGTTTATCCGTCTTATCATTTGCCTTAGTTCGTCTCTTGGTGCGCGTCACCAACCATACTCCACCGATAGTGCCGAGTCTGCCGAAATGGCAGGCAATCATTTCGAATGCGATGCATATCGCCCTTTACGGACTGATGATAGGTATGCCGATTGCTGGTTGGCTCATCTTGAGCGGCGAGGGGCAAGTTATTCCATTCTTTGGTTTTGAATTACCCGCCTTGATGGCGCCCAACGAAGCACTGGCTGATCAGATAGCAGAGCTACATGAGACCTTCGGACAAGTTGGCTATTTCCTGATTGGTTTCCATGCATTGGCTGGTTTGTATCACCATTATGTCGTCAAAGACAATACTTTACGGCGCATGCTGCCCTGAATCTAGAAGCGCTGCCGTAAAGCAAAAAATGCCGGTAACCTGTGAGGTTTACCGGCATTTTTTCTCAACGCTCTGAACTCATTTCTGCACAAGACTCTTCTTCAAAAAATTAATCAAGGGATTAATAAAGCTTGGATCTAGATAAAGATAGGGATCGCTATACGAGGCCACTTGCTGCTTCAGATCCATAGGCACTTGTTTCAAAATATGATTCATCCCTTTGATCACATGCAATTGCGCCATGGGTTGCGACTTAGACAAAAGGAGTGCCTCACTGACTGATACTTGAATATCGGTAT
>CAUPNA010000220.1:0-5465 GCA_963512475.1 uncultured Undibacterium sp. | reverse complement strand
GTGGCCCACCCAGGTTGCGCTCATCGGCCAAAAACCATAAAGACGTAGTCGTGATTTGTGATCCTATTGATTACGCGACGGTCTTGGCAGAAATGAAAGCGGGCAATAATGTAGTGTCGTATGACACTAAATTCATGTTGGCGAAAAAAGTGTTCGCACACACTGCACAATACGACGGCGCGATCACGAATTACTTGACGAGCTTAGGTGAAGACAAAGCACATACAACGCGTAGTGCTTTTCCACAAACTTTGAATATGCATTTCGAAAAAGTACAAGAAATGCGTTACGGCGAAAATCCACATCAATCTGCTTCTTTTTACCGCGATCTGGCACCAGTGGTCGGCGCCTTGGCGAACTACACGCAATTACAAGGCAAGGAACTGTCCTACAACAATATCGCCGATGCCGATGCAGCGTGGGAATGTGTGAAGTCTTTCGACACAGGCGCGTGCGTCATCGTCAAACATGCCAATCCATGTGGCGTAGCGATCGGTGCGACAGCCTTGGAAGCCTACAGCAAAGCATTGCAAACCGATCCAACTTCAGCGTTTGGCGGCATCATTGCATTCAATACGGTGTGTGATGGCGCAGCAGCAGAAGCAGTCGGCAAACAATTCGTTGAAGTTTTGATCGCACCGTCCTTCACTGCAGAAGCGAAGCAAATTTTTGCGGCAAAACAAAACGTGCGTTTGTTAGAAATCCCTCTCGGTTCTGGCGTCAATCAATATGACGTGAAACGTGTTGGCGGCGGTTTATTAGTGCAAGCACCAGACGCGAAAAACGTTTTACCAGCCGATGTACGCGTAGTCAGTAAATTGCAACCGACACCGCAACAAATGGCCGACATGATGTTCGCATGGCGCGTCGCTAAATACGTTAAATCGAATGCGATCGTTTTCTGCGGCAATGGCATGACTTTGGGCGTTGGTGCAGGCCAAATGAGCCGTATCGATTCCGCACGTATCGCGTCGATTAAAGCACAAAACGCTGGTTTAACCTTGCAAGGTTCCGCAGTCGCGTCTGACGCATTCTTCCCGTTCCGCGATGGTCTCGATGTCGTCGTCGATGCAGGCGCAACTTGTGTGATTCATCCTGGCGGTTCTATGCGTGATCAAGAAGTGATCGATGCTGCGGATGAGCGTGGTGTGGTGATGTTGTACACTGGTGTGCGTCACTTCCGTCACTAATTTGCACTCAGAACGTCGTTAGTGAAATGGCGTTCGTCTACATTCTCGCCAGTGATCGCAATGGCACCCTGTATGTTGGTGTGACAAGCGATTTAGTTCTGCGAATTTTCCAACATAAAAACAAGTTTGTACCAAGCTTTACTGAAAAGTACGGTGTGGACAAACTTGTTTGGTTTGAGGCTTGTGATTCTATCGAAGGCGCGATTGTGCGTGAGAAGCAGATCAAGAAGTGGAAGCGCGAATGGAAAATCAATCTGATAGAGGCGACGAATCCTTATTGGAATGATTTGTATGATTCTATCGTTTAGTTTCATCGCTCCATTTCACTTAATCGTTGCTGTACGGACGCCGCTAGATTCCTGCCTTCGCAGGAATGACAGTTAATACAGTTGCGGCTAAGGATGAAATGTTGAGTTTCGTTTCTGTACATCTCTTTTAAACAGTAAAAAATTTACCGTCGCTCCTGCGTAGGCAGGAGCCCAGCGGCTTTCGTGCAACGACAACAGCGATAATTATTAACCGCAAATCAATACGCGAACGAATCTGAAAAATTCAAAGTTAAGCCCCGCATTTGTTAACCTTCATTCCTGCGAAGGCAGGAATCCAGCGGCGTACGTTCAGCGACAACCAAAGTAATTAGGGATCAGAAGTACAACACGCGAATCCTCAAGACCTGCGTATAATTTAGCAATAAATTCATACACAGAAAACAAACACCAATGAAAATCCTAGGCATAGACCCCGGCTTACGCACCACAGGTTTCGGGGTCATCCACAAGCAGGGCAGTAAGCTCACTTACATCGCCTCAGGTACTATCAAAACAGTCGAAGGCACGTTGCCTGAACGCCTCAAAACCATCCTCTCCGGCGTTACCGAAATCATCCAAACCTACCAACCTGATTGCTCTGCAATTGAGAAGGTGTTCGTCAACGTCAATCCACAATCAACACTGTTACTCGGTCAAGCTCGCGGTGCTGCGATCTGCGCTTTGGTGAGCGCTGATTTAGAGGTTGCTGAGTATACTGCGCTGCAAGTTAAACAGGGTGTAGTTGGTCATGGTAAGGCGAAAAAAGAACAAGTGCAGGATATGGTGCAGCGCTTATTGTGTTTATCTGGCACGCCTAGTTCTGACGCTGCCGATGCGTTGGGTGTGGCGATTTGTCATGCGCATAGTGGGGATACTTTGAAGACACTTGGTGCTATTGCGCCTGAGTTGGCTAAAAAGGGTTTGCGGGTTAGGGCTGGGAGGTTGATTGGATGAGTGAATAATTGAATAAAGATTTTGAAGTCAAACTCTTGGAAGCGTTTTCGGATGAACTGAAGCAATTGCCGGAAGTTAGTTTGCGAGGAGGTAATGCTCTCGATAATGGTTGCAATTTGCTTGAGTATGACGAAGTACTCGATTTGGTTTCAGATGAATATTTTGAAAAATATTTCTGGGGTGTTTCTTACTTAGACTCGAAGTCTTGGCGTTATTATTTGCCCCAACTCATTCACTATTCTTTGCGCCAATTCGAAGAAGCTAACACTGTAACAGATGCTTTGTTACAAAGCCTTCGGCCACCTGATCGCACCCCGTCAAGACTAGGTTCACTATCTAAATTACAGGAACAAGTGATCGTCGAATTCTTGGAATTTCTGGCATTTAATGACGAATCGGCTTACCAAGAGTTTTCATGTCAAATATTGGATGAATGGTGGTATTCGAGGAGTTTATATCGGACTTAGTTGAGATTGTTTGTGGATACTCTTTACGTTCTTAGGTCGGGTTTGGCCCGACAGCCACTCACTTTTCTTGCTTCGCCAAGAAAAGTAAGCAAAAGAAGGCGACCACGCTGCCACTGCCCTTCGGGTTCCCAATTGTGCAGGACAAAAAATGGGAAAGCCTTGAAACTCGCCTTCGGCTCAAACAGCAAGACTTTCTTTATCCATTTTCTGTCCTGCACAATTGGCAGTGTCAGAAGTGGGTGAAGGTCAAAAGAAAAATCAACAACAAGATCAAAAGCAACGGCAAGAGCAAAACAATCAGTATCGACGGTCGTTCATTCTTCTAATAGCAGTTGTAGGTCGTTGTTTTTGATTTTGCTTTTGACTTTGACCTACCCCCGTTTGAGACGATGTAATTTGTGCTTGGCAGAAAATGGGAATAGGGTTGCGAATGTTTGAGCGAAGCGAGTTTTCGCAACACCCCATTTTTTGGCACGCACAAACTATGCTGAAGCGAAGCGTAAGCACCCCGAAGGGGCGAGTCTACGGTCGTCTTTTTTGGATTACCTTTTTTGACGAAGCAAAAAAGGTAATTGGCTGTCGGGCCACACCCGACCTGTGAACCATAAAAAACACCGCACAATCAATTTAAAACAAAAAAATACCGCCCATATAAAAAGGCGGTATTCAATTTGAAAAAACGACTTACCAAATCACAAAAACCGCTGCCGTATTGACGCCTCAATCCCCTCAGCATTCAAACCGCATTGCGCCAATAATAAAGCCGGATCGCCGTGATCAACAAACTTGTCTGGTAAACCTAAAATCAACAAAGGTTTTGTAATGCCAGCTTCAGCCAGCGCTTCAGCAATTGCCGAACCAGCGCCACCCATCGTGCAGCCTTCTTCGACTGTAACTAAGGCATCATGACTCGCTGCCATGTCTTTAATCATCGCGGTATCAATTGGTTTGACAAAGCGCATATTGACGACCGTTGCATCCAGCGCTTCCGCAGCCTTAATCGAAGGATGTACCATGGATCCAAATGCCAAAATCGCGATTTTCTTGCCTTGGCGTTTTAGCTCAGCCTTGCCGATAGTCAGCTCGCTTAGTTCAGCTTGAATGGTGGCACCTATGCCTGCGCCGCGTGGATAACGTATCGCTGCTGGGCCTGGATAACTGTAGCCCGTAGTTAACATTTGGCGACATTCATTTTCATCGCTGGCTGCCATCACGACCATGTTGGGAATACAGCGTAAGTAAGCGAGATCGTAATTGCCTGCATGTGTCGCACCGTCGGCGCCGACCAAACCGGCGCGGTCTAAAGCGAAGGTGACGTCTAGATTTTGCAATGCAATGTCGTGAATTAATTGGTCGTAGGCGCGTTGCAAAAAGGTGGAGTAAATTGCGACGACGGGTTTCAAACCTTCGGTGGCCATCCCGCCGGCAAAAGTGACGGAATGCTGTTCGGCGATACCGACGTCGTAATAACGTTTCGGAAAACGCTGCTCAAATTCCACCATGCCCGAACCTTCGCGCATGGCGGGTGTGATGCCTATGAGTTTGTCATCGGCGGCAGCCATATCGCACAACCAATCGCCGAACACTTGGGTATAGGTTTTCTTGGCAGGTGCAGTTGCAGGCTTGATGCCTTCTTCCGGATTGAATTTGCCGGGACCATGATACAAAATAGGATCGACTTCAGCCAGTTTATAACCTTGACCTTTTTTGGTAACCACGTGTAAGAACTGCGGTCCTTTGAGGTTCTTAATATTTTGTAGTGTGGGTATTAAAGATTCCAGATCGTGACCATCGATGGGGCCGATGTAATTGAAACCAAACTCTTCGAACATCGTCGCTGGAACGATCATACCTTTTGCATGTTCTTCAAAGCGACGTGCTAGTTCTAACATCGGTGATGGCAAAACGGATTTACCTACATTGCGAGCCGCCGCATAAAATTTACCTGACATCAGTCGTGCCAGATAGCGATTTAAAGCACCGACCGGTGGTGAAATCGACATATCGTTGTCGTTCAATACCACCAACATATTGATGTCGTCATACACACCCGCGTTGTTCATCGCTTCAAACGCCATACCAGCGGTCATAGAGCCATCACCGATGATCGCTACTGCGTGACGTGATTCGCCTTTAGTGCGCGCCGCTAATGCCATGCCTAGGGCAGCAGAAATTGAGGTCGAGGAATGCGCTGTACCGAAAGTATCGTATTCACTTTCTACCCGCCGTGGAAAACCGGAGATGCCATCAAGCTGACGCAGACTATGCATCTGATCGCGGCGACCCGTCAGGATCTTGTGCGGATAAGTTTGGTGACCGACATCCCATACCAAACGATCTTCTGGCGTATTGAAGACATAATGCAGGGCGATTGTGAGTTCTACTGTGCCCAAATTGGAGGATAAATGGCCTCCCGTTTTGGAAACCGACTCGATCACATATTGGCGTAACTCATCTGCCAATGAGGCTAATTGGTGGCGGCTGAGCTGGCGTAAATCGGCTGGCGAATTAATCGTAGTGAGTAGGGACATTATTATGCTTTCCGC
>CAUPNA010000219.1:0-5553 GCA_963512475.1 uncultured Undibacterium sp. | reverse complement strand
TCTGCCTATGGTGAGCCGTATTTTGCATTTGCTGGTGATTGATATGTTGGCTGTGGGTGTCGCAATGGGACGCAATCCTGGCAGCGCGTCATTATTGCGCGGGGAAGCGGACGAGCGTTTGGACGAAGCCAAAATCGAAAGCCCAGCCGCAAGTGCAAAAAAGAGCGGTGCACGAAATCAGGCCCCTGGTGTTAGCTTGGCATCGCCATTGGCAAAATTAACCTCACATAGCCGTGAATAGCTAATCGCCCATAGTCAATAATGGGGTGGCGAGTGTGACTTAAGTTTGGTGCACACGGTAACTTTTCGCCCCTTATCTACCCGTATCGCGCCCTTATTGCTCCTTAGCGCCCCTTATCGCTCCTTATCGCTCCTTATCGCTCCCTTGACGATCTCTTATCGTCCAAATCGCACCATAGATCTTAGCTGGTGCACGCTTTTCAACACTTAAATACTCGCTTTTAGCATTTCGTCGCATTGCGGTAGTGCTTGACGATTGGTTTCGATAAAGTACACCCATCGACACACCAAACAAGACGGAAATCGATAAAAAACCAAGTCCCATTCAATCGTGAATATGTCAATAAATTTAGGAGAAATACCATGAAAACAATTACCGCCACCGCCATCGTTTCTGCAGCTTCAGCTTGCGTAACATCATTAATTTTTGTCGGCATCGTGAATATGGCTACCACGACCACTGTTGAAGCATCGGTAGCGCCAATGCAAACAGTCACTGTCAGCGCAAAACGTATGAGCGATGCTGAAAAACAAGCTTACGATTGGGAATTAGCACAGTCCACCGTGACACAAGTGATTGAAATTCGCGCAAAACGTTTGACTGCAGCAGAAAAAGCGCAGATGAATGCTGAATAAGTCAGTAGAGGCTTTCTGATTTATTCATCATGATGAACTCAGGTCTTAATGCTTATTTTCTGAAGTTCACCTATACAGTAAGTGCAATAAGTAGTTGAAGAATGTCATAACGGTTTAGCCCAATCGGCGGTTAAACCCAGTGCCTGTAAGCACCGGTCAAGATTCAAAATTTCTTTTTGAGCCGATCTTCTCCCTCATTTCCTATTTTTGATTTCTTCTATTAGAAATTGAAATTCCATAATCATTCCTTTCTAAGTTTATCTCTAGCGCGTCTGGCGATCGACATCTTTTTCGCTTCAATTTTTTATACTTTTGATCTCAAGAAAAAATGTTTGTGAGCTTTCGAAGGAAATGCTGCGCGCGCCGTGTTTAGCTTCCTACCAGTGGCTATCCTTGATCCAGCATTGGTACGCACGGCACACCCTACGTGGACTGCCGCCAATATGATTGAAGATCGAGAATCACGAGATCGACCAACCCAGAGTAGCGTGGAAAATTGAAATCACATCGGCCATACAGCCTGAAAAAACGGCTCTCGTAGGATCGCCGTGCGCACCATGTCCGAATGCTCTTAAAGCTCGCTTTCCAGCACTTGAATCCCGTCATTGTGCAGTTCGTCGCATACGCATAGCGCTTGACTTCAGGCTTCGCTAAAGTACACACATCGAAACACAAATCGATAAAAAAATTAATCAGCGAAACAGCGAATTTAATTACCCATTAAATGAAATATCTAGGAGAAATACCATGAAAACAATTACAGCCACAGCCATCGTTTCTGCAGCCTCAGCTTGCGTAACATCATTAGTTTTTGTAGGCATCGTGAATATGGCCACCACGACTACAGTTGAAGCATCCGTAGCGCCAATCCAAATTGTCACGGTTAGCGCAAAACGTATGTCTGACGCAGAGAAACTCGCTTATGATCAAGAAACATCGATGATGCAAACAGTCGTGATCAGTGCTAAACGTTTAACACCAGCGCAAAAAGCAGCGATGGCAGATGAATGAAGACGGATTGTTTTCAATCACTAACGGTTCTTGTTTACTCCGAGAAAGCCGAGCGCGTGGAGTCGATGGGAAAGTAAAAAACTAAGAGTGCGAGTGCCGACTCTTGGATCAGAAAAAAGTAATAAAACAAATCCGCCTTCGCTATATCTAGCTTGGCAATGACGAGAAATTAGCAAAGTAAAATCTCTTCAGGCACTCATTTCTTCTTTGCATCAGCAATCACTCAAGGTCAACGCACAGTTTTTGATAGGCTCTTACACTAGTCCTCATCTATGCGTTCATGCATCACAAGCCAATCAACTATCTTTGAGCGAATCTTCAGCTTCTTTAGTGTAAGCAAGCACTTTTTTTTCAATCCGAAAAATCTCATTTTCTTTGATTTTTATTGCCGACTGGCAGCAGTTGTTGCGCTAATGAATTCGACTAATTGTGCAGCAGGCACCGGCCTTGAAAATAAGTAGCCTTGTCCAAAGTCACAGCCCATTTGCTTTAGTAGTTGATGCTGCTCTTCAGTTTCTACGCCTTCAGCGATGACTTGTATGCCTAACTTATGTGCCATCACAATGATCGCTTCGCATAGCGCATAATCCGATGAATGTAGGGATAGGTTTTGGGTAAATGATTGATCAATTTTGAGATAGTCAACGTCAAATTTTTTCAAATAGGATAGCGACGAATAGCCAGTGCCAAAATCATCAATGGCAACCTGAATTTTCGCGTCACGGTATTGCAATAATCTTTGTGTGACGCGGATATCGTTGTTAATCAAGATTCCCTCGGTAATCTCAATCACGATATTATCGCCATCAATACCTGAATCAAGGATTTGATCCAGCCATTGGTGTTGATCCCCGCGCTCAACTAAAAACTGTACAGGCGACTTATTGACGCTGATTTGAAATTTTCGTTTTGATACTGCCTGACAAGTTTTTACTTGTTCGATGGCTTGCGAAAATACCCAATTGCCGATTTGATGTATGGTGCCAGTGTCTTCTGCGATAGGAATAAAACTAGCTGGCGAAATAAATCCCAGCTCTGGATGTTGCCAACGTATCAGCGCCTCTGCTTTGTAGGTCTGGCCATTGCTAAGATCGATGATTGGCTGGTAATAAACCATAAATTGATTTTGTTTTAGTGCGTGCCGTAAGTCGTTTGCGAGGCGCATTCTGTTGGTAGCATCTTCTTGCATGGTTTTAGTGAAGAAGCGAAAGCATTGACGGCCATTGTCTTTGGCCGAATACATCGCTTGGTCCGCGTGCTGAGTGAGTTCAACGACAGTCTGTGCATCATTTGGGTACAGTGCGATACCGACGCTAGCAGAAACGTAAGACTCCACGCCAGAGATAATGAATGGTTGCGATAATTGGGCAATAATTTTTTCCGCGAGTTTGCCAACGTCGACCGTGTCATGCACATCAGTCAGTATCACGGTGAACTCATCGCCACCAATCCTTGCCACTGTGTCATAGATACGTACAGAGGACTTGATACGTGTCGCTGCCTGAATCAGCAACTGGTCGCCAACATGATGCCCGAGGGTGTCATTGACTTCTTTAAATCTGTCGAGATCAATAAAGAGTAGGGCGATCGTCTCATGCTCACGATGTGCTTTCTTGATACGCTCTTCAACGCGATCATAAAACAAGCGGCGATTGGGAAGTTTTGTTAATGCGTCATAATTAGCTTCCGTCCAAATTTTTTCTTCCGCATTTTTCATCGCAGAAATATCGGTATGCGTGCCCACCATCCGGAGTGATTGGCCAGCTTCGTTAACACTGACCACCATTCCACGTCCAAAAATCCACTTATAGCTGCCATCCGCGCAGCGCATCCTGTATTCCGCCGAAAATTGGCTGGATTGTCCATTTCTATGGTTTGTCATCTCAGTCAACAAATGAGAGCGATCTTCTGGATGAACGAGAGAGATAAGTTGATTGTAGTCTTCTTCGAAACTATGCTCGGGATAACCCAACATACTTAAATAGGTTTTTGAAAACTGTCCTTTCTTCGTGATGAGATTAATATCCCACACACCATCGCCGGCACCTTCCAAGGCAAATTGCCAGCGCAATTCCGCTTCTTTTCGCTCAGTAATATCATTAAAGTTGACGACGATTTGGCGCAATTGATGATGCTCATCATTTTCTAGAAATGCGCTTACTTGTACCCAGCGTAATTCATGTGCATTAGGACGGCGAACTCCTACAACCATCTCACTGAAGGATGTTTTGGTGCTCAGCGCACGCTGGACCGGATATTGATCCGGACGCATTTTAATGCCTCGTTCATCAACAAAATACCAGTTGTCATCGATCGCCACTTTGCCGAGTAATTCGTCTTGAGTTAATCCAAGCAATTCAGATGCCCGAGAGTTGCAAAAAACAATGCTGGTATCTGGCGCATGCACAACAATCGCCGTATGTAATCTTTCTAATATAGACCGGTGTTTGTCGTCTGACTCTGTCAGTAGCTGATGCTTGTGCGAGAGTTGTTCCGCACTATGCTTTAATGTGAGAATCGCATCGTCATATTGTCGCCATGCAAAGTCGATTTTCCGCGTCAAATATAGAAGCGTAACGGCGAATACGGCTAGGATCAGGCTAACAACCGTAACATGTTTTTCCCAGGCTCTGAGTGCGACATCGGTGGCTAAGCCTATATTTGCTAAATAGCTATACTTGTCACTACGTTGATACGAGTAGATGCGGGTGATGGCATCAGTGCTGGTGGTATCGCTAGTATAAGTGCCACGATTTGGATTTACTTTTAGGGTATCTTTGAATGGGTTGGAAATTGAAGTGCTGCCAATTGGAATGGTGTTGTTGCGATCAAATGTTGTGCGTGCAATCAGCGCCAATTTTGGATCTCGTATAGCAATTGAACCACCTTCGCCTATATGAATCTTACTAAAGATATCTTCGATTTCGTCGGTGTAGACAGAGCCGTACGCTATGCCAGCGAAAGTGCCGTCTGTCCGGTTGATACGGCGGGAGAAAGACCAAACCCATTTTTTCGCTATTTTTGCAAATACAGGTTGACCGACAATCAGTTGAGCTTGAGGGTCGTTGACTAAAAGTTGAAAAAAGCTGCGGTCATTAAGATTGGTCGGCTTATTTTGTTTTTCGACGCCATAAACCACATTGCCCTTATCGTCGGTGATACGTATAAAAGCCAGATGCGGGACACGTTTTGCCTGCCGTAGCAAAAGCTGGTTGATATTATCTGTTTCTATGGTGTTGTCGGCTTGTTGTCTGCTCACCTCATCCACGACCGATTGCAGGGCAACATCAATGGTATCGATCATGCCATCGAAGGTTTGTACTAAAGAACTGGCAAGATTTTCAGAAGAGAGTTGAATCTGTTTTTGAGCCTCTTGCCGTAAATACAGCAGAGTAAGGAAGGCGCTGGTGATAAAAAACAAAATGACAAAAACGACGCCACCATATAAAAGTGTTCGTTTATTACTGAGAGTCAGTTGGCCTAAACGATTAGCTATTCTCATTTTGATTGGCTGGTATGAGATAAAGGAATAGTTGTGGAAGTCCGTAAGATGAATTGAAACGAGATACTGCTTTTGATTCAACAACACCATGCCTCGCGCTCAATCTTCAGCGAATTCCACAAAAATATCCAGCTAATTTCGATGCTTTAGTTAGATTAAACGAC
>CAUPNA010000218.1:0-5579 GCA_963512475.1 uncultured Undibacterium sp. | reverse complement strand
GGCCGCAACGACTAAGGCAATACCTGCCAAAACAAATTGACGGCGGTAGGGACGAAGAAATGGAAGCAAACCGCTGAGGGTTGCTATGCTGCTAGGTGATTCGGTTTTTGCTAATGGTGAAGTGTTTGACATGATCGCTACTTTTGAAAAGATGGCATATTGTCGCAGCTTTTTGTGAGGTGTGCGGATCAGGCGATTTACAATAGTTAACATTGTTGTCAACATAGTGCCCACTTAGGCGTTATTGGTTTTACTCCATCTACATTTAAACACATCATGTCGATTTTCCCCCTCAATGCTCATTTGAAAAACTTGCTTATCGTTGGCTCATTTGGCCTATTTAGCTTATTTGGCCTCACTTTGAGTGGCTGTCAGTCAACGATGCGACAAATCAAAGATTGCAAACAAGGTGATTGGAATGTGATCGGTAATAAAGATGGCGTCAAAGGTTTGCCCGCTAATTTTGAGGAGCGCCGTTCATTTTGTGCTGGTGTTGATGGCGACAAAATTAAAACGGAATCTGCTGGCTTTTATCAAAGTGGATGGGCAAGCGGTAACACGCAATTTTGGCAAAAAATAGGCGAAACTGACGGACGTTTCCCTAGACCCGCGACTTATTACCAAACGCAAATTCGTTCTGAAAGTGTAGTAGAAAACAAAACGCCGCTCAATCCTGCAGCCTACGATACTGGCTGGCGTCAAGGCAATGCAGATTATTGGAGCGCGCTTGGCGATCAGGATGGCGTTGCAGGCCTCGCAGCGTCAATAGAAACGCAGAGGGCGGCGAATGCAGGTGACATCGCGTTTAATCAGATTGCTTTTCAAACTGGTTGGCAACGAGGCAATCAAGCCTATTGGACACTCTTGGGCTTTGAAGATGCGCGTCAGGGTAACTCCGATAAGATGTTGCAGCAGCATGTGCAAGCTGCCAAAGATCGTCAGGTTTTAGTGCGCAGCGATGCTTATCAGATGGCGTGGGACACCGAGATTGTCGAATATTGGAAACGTACTGCCTTGGAGGATGCGACCAATGGTTGGGATCGATACATGCGTCGGGTTGATGCCAAAAAACGCGAATTGAAATTTGTCGAAGATGCGTATCAAGCGATGTGGGAGAGTCGCTTGCAAGCATACTGGCGCGATGCGGGCAAAGACGATGGTTTTGGTAAACCACAAAGAATCGAAGAACGAATCGCCAATGCCCGTAAAGACAAAGTATTTGTTATTGATCAGACTAGGGATATTTATTTGCAGGCTTGGAATGCTGAAAATATCCGCTATTGCAGTCCTGAAAATGCCTTTGGTTTTGGTCGTCAGTCACATTATTTTGAAGTGAATGTCTGTCATGTGACGGTACAAGCAAGAGTCAAGAATGCTTATGGAAATGGGCAAAAATATGAAATGACTTGGCGCGAGAAAGAGAGAGTCGAGCGCGACATTCGTTATGCGCTGGACCGTCGGAATGACGTGGATTATCGTATTCGTCAGTTGGACAAAGACTCGCGTAAAGACCAAGATATCATCAAAAATAGTAAAGATCAAAATGCGGTGAAGGACGCAACGAATCGCGAAAAGCGCCGTGACCAAGAACAGCATGATCTGCGCCGTTCCATTCGCGACCTTAATCGTAGCTTGGATGACTTAGAATCTTGGCGCTATCGTCATGAAGCGCGATTGGATCAGCTGCAACGAAGTATTTGAGATACTTAAAAGTTAAAAAGGATGCAGTGTGAACTGCATCCTTTTTTGTTCGGTGCGATGGTCGAGGGGAATGAATTTACTTCGCTTTACCTAAATGCTGCAGAAAGAAACTTTCATATTTTTTGTGCCAGGCTTTTGGTTTGATAGCACCGCCCATACCATGTTCACCATCGGGATCGAGGAATAAATCGACCAGACTTTCTTTACCATTTTCCAGTAAGGCGCGATAGACATTGACCGTGTCTTGGTACAAGACATTGGGATCTTGCATGCCATGCACCAACATCAAAGGTTTTTTCAGACCCACCGTGAGTGGCAAAAGTGAATAGCGGCGTAGGTTAGGTTTGCTACGATCCACCTTGCCGATCGTGCGGCCGCTGTACCAGCTATTATAGTTTTCCCATTCTGTTGGGCCAGCGCCCGCAATCCCCGCAGCGAAGACATCTGGGCTGGTGTACATCGTATATTGCGTTTGGAAGCCGCCAAAACTCCAGCCCGTCAAACCTATGCGCTTGCCGTCCACGCCAAGTTTTTTTTGCATATATTTGGCCAGATCTTCTAAGTCTTCGGTTTGGGGTTTACCCACCTGTTCCCAATTTGCATCGCTAAACTTGCGACCATAGTTTGAGTGACCACGTGGATCGACAGCAACTGTGACGTAACCGTGTTTCGCCGCCATGTACATCCCAAACAAATAGGCTGTTGCTTGGAAGCTGTCAGTTTCAATAATATGGCGATCACCAAGTGGTCCTCCATAGGTGTAAACGATCGCTGGACGGTTATCGCCGTTGCTCCAACTTTGCGGTTTAAAGGCATACGCTTCGATCTTGTCGCCGTGACGATTAGTGAAGCTAAAGCGTTCTGGTTGAATTAAGTTGACGGCATTCCATTTTGGATCGTGGCTGTCGGTTAAGGTTCTACTGCTGACTTTACTATTGGCATGTAGATCAAGTAGTTTCAATTCAGGTCGGTTGGACCATTGTCCTGCGACACTCGCTAATTTTTGACCACTCTCAGTGATCGCACTGGTACGATGGAAATCCCCGGCTTGTCCTAATGCTTGCATTTCACCATTTGCGAGGGTGACTTTGAATAGATTCATCGCAGCAAAGTCATCGCGATTTGCCATGACAAACATGGTGCTACTGTCTGGGCTGAAACCAAGTATCTGGTGTGCTTCAAAATCACCTTTGAGCAGGGCAGTGGCGCTTCCGTTAGCGGTGTCAATACGGTATGGCTGACGATAGCCGAGCTCATCCAATACGGCGATCAATTGTTTGCCATCAGGTGTGAATTGCGGTGAAACCACATTGACCACTTCGTGCCCAACTTGTTTGCGACGTTCAAAGATGATTTTTGGTTTTGCATTGTCGGCACTATTGCCGACATAAATGCGCAGTAATTCTTTTTCGCGCTCCCAGGTTGAGAAGGTGTATTGACTACCATCTTTGCTGAACGCCACACGGCTCATTTCGAACCAGATATCGCCACCGTCATTGGTGAAAACAGCTTGCGGCTGGCGCATAGAGTCGTCACTGACTTTCCGAATGTATAAAGCCGACGCTGGAACGGTGCGTTTATCATCCGATACTTCACGACTGACTTTTTTTGCGGTGGCAAAGCGTTCGCCATAATTCATAATTTCAACTTGACGACCTTGTGGTGCTTTGCCTGGATCGGCAGGCGCTGCGTTGGCGGTAATAGCCATCCACTGTTTGTCTTCACTCAATATTGTGCTAGCTAGTGAGTATTTTTTCTCGACATCGTCAGCGTGTATCAGTTCAGGATTAAGCTGGCGTAATGCGCCATTACTAAAACTGGCGGCATAGATACGTTTTTCATCCATGTACAGATAGCCACTATCGTCGGCGGTATAAGACAGGATGCGTTCGACTTTGTCGGTTTTAGTCAGTCGTTCAATTTTTCCTGATTGTGCTTGTAAACGGAATAGGTCACCGCGATATTGAAAAATCAGCTCTTGTGCTTCTTTTGCCCATACCGAGTTTTCTATTCCGGGATATAGGTCACTATTTTTGAGTTTCTCTTTGGTCAGTTTTTTCTTTAACTCGTCGCGCAATTCCCACAATTCTTTTTCGGTTTCTTTCTTGTTATTCTCGGTTTTGCTGGCGCTTGCATTTGCATTTGCATTGGTTCCCGCGCCCGCGCTAGCGACTTTTTCCTTGGCAGCTTCAGCGTCTTTTTCTGCCTTTATTTCGGCTGCTTTGTTTTTCTTTTCAGCTAATTCTCGCTTTAATTCTTCGATGGCAGCGCGTTCCCATTTCAAAAGATCGACTTTTTCGCCTCTCAAGTAAGCTGCTTGAGCTTCCGCTTTGGCTTGCCGCTCGTTCAGTTCTTTTTCTTTTTGTTTGAGTTTTTTCTCAAAACGATCCCAGTCTTCTGGTGCGTCATAGGTTTTCATGACAGACGGTGAAGTGATACGACTGGTTTTTCCCGTTTCTGTATCGTGGATGTATAAATCATTGCCTTCTTGACCAAATGGATTCCAGGCATAGGCGAGATAGCGACCGTCCTTACTGAAACGTAGTTGCGTTGCCGCTTTACCGGCATACGGCTGGGCGCGATAAAGTTGTTCCAGACTTAATTCTGACGGCTTTAGTTTCGCAACAGTTGCGGGTTTATCACTTATTTGGGCTTGCGCCAACGGACTACCCAGCGCCAATGCGCTGCTATAAATCAAAGCAATGCTGATGGCGAGTGTTTTTTGTTTCATTTTTTCTCCTTGGGTATTCGTCAATGTAATAAGTTTTTATGTAGTCGCGGCTCAAATTTCACCGCTCTCTAAAATAGTAAAAATAGACTGGGAAGCAGCTAAAAAGTTCCTCTGGGAAGTTCAAATGCGTTGCAATGTTAATCAAGATAAATTTTCACCAAAATAAATTGCTAGAAGCTAGCTAATATGTAAAGTAGAATTTTGCATTCCTCTGGATCTCGGAATTTTGAATTTCCTTGATATTTCACGGAGAATTTCCTTTATATACTTACTCACAAAGAAAGTTTTTATGCCTGGTGCAAGCCTCTTAACCCTACTCGACGATATTGCAACCGTACTCGATGACGTCGCGCTGATGACCAAAGTCGCGGCAAAAAAAACTGCGGGTGTATTGGGCGATGACCTCGCTTTAAATGCAGAGCAAGTCAGTGGCGTGAGAGCGGAACGCGAATTGCCCGTGGTGTGGGCAGTAGCGAAAGGTTCTTTTAAAAATAAGGTCATATTAGTGCCTGTCGCACTGCTATTAAGTGCCATTGCACCTTGGGCGATTATGCCCTTGCTAATGGTCGGTGGTGCTTATTTGTGTTTTGAAGGATTTGAGAAGTTAGCGCATAAGTTTTTGCACAGTGAGGCGGAAGACGAAGCGCACCACACCGAATTGGTACACGCTTTAACGCATGAAGAAGTGGATATGGTGCAGTTTGAAAAAGATAAAATTAAAGGTGCGATTACCACCGATTTTGTTCTGAGTGGCGAGATCATTATTATTACCTTGGGCACCGTGGCACAAGCACCTTTTTCAACCCAAGTAGCAGTGCTAGCAGGCATCAGTCTTTTAATGACAGTGGGTGTTTATGGTTTTGTGGCGCTGATTGTAAAGCTTGACGATATGGGTTTTTATTTGCAGCGCAATCAAGAGCAATCTTGGTTACGTAGCCTACAGCGTCGTATTGGAGATGGATTAGTCGCTTTCGCGCCGCGCTTGATGAAGGCTTTGACTGTGATTGGCACTGCAGCGATGTGCTTGGTTGGTGGTGGAATTCTTAGTCATGGCATACACGCCGTCAGTGAATTCTCTCACAGTATAGCGAAGGCGGCAGCGAGCGTACCTGCAATCGGTCCGGTATTGGAAAGTATTTTGCCTAGC
>CAUPNA010000217.1:0-5778 GCA_963512475.1 uncultured Undibacterium sp. | reverse complement strand
GAGAGCGTGCAGTTGTTCGTGAATGAATTGCAAAAGGATACCCGCCTGCAAGTTAGCATTATCAAACCTGCCTTGGATACCAGGCCTAGCGTTAAACTGGAAAGCCAGATTGGCAATGATGATGCCTTGGCAAAGCCTCGCTTTAGTTTAAAAATTATTGGAAAACCATAAGATGGCGCAAAGTTCACAGCCACCCGTCAAACTGAATATCGGCACGGCCAAAGAGCCGCCCAAATTACGTGGCTTTATGCACGATGATTTTCCTATCATCCGGCAGGCGTGTATTCGGCTGGGTCTATGCCTGGCTTTCGCGACGCTGCTGATAGGCGGGACCCATTTTTTCTATTTGCAGCAAAATGAAATACAGCTGCAAGCACAAACTGAATTATCACAAGCCCAAGGCAAATACAATTACGCAGCGAATGAGAAAAATGATATTCGCGAATTTCAACCTTCCTATCTACAGCTCGTTGAACGTGGTTTTGTCGGCGAAGAAAAGCGTTTAGACGTCGTTGAATTGATCCAAACGATTCAAGCGAAATATCGCTTATTGCCGATGAGCTACGAGATATTCCCACAACAAATTGTGGCGCTTGATCCTGCGACACCCACCGGCGAACTCGAACTGCGCGCCAGCAAGTTGGTATTTAAAATGAATTTATTGCACGAAATGGATATGTTGAATCTATTCAAAAGTCTGCGCGACCGAGGCCAATTCATTAATCAATCTTGCGCCATCAAAACAAGTAATGCCGTCAGTAACATTCGCTTACCAAATCAATTGGAAGCGGAGTGTAGTCTGCAGTGGGTGACTATGGGTCGACGGTTAGCACCCGATCTAGCGCCTGCCGCGCCGGCACAATAAAGGACACTCTTGCAAACCGATCTAGACATAGAGAATTCGTGATGCCCACCTTGCTAAATATGCGAATCAATCTTCTGTCCCCTACCTCAGCTTACTTAAGCTGTTATCGTTTGCTATCGCGGTCAAATAGGATAACGACGATATTATTGCTTGCTCTTTTAAGTGCTGCACCGGCACCATCATCAGCACAAACGCAAGTGCAAGCACAGAACCTGGGGCGATTATTTTCAACACCTGCAGAGCGCGCCATTCTGGATCGTTTACGCGAGCAAAACAAATTGGGAGAACAGCCAGTTGTTGAAACCTCCCCTGCGCCTGTCGCTGAGGTGCCGCCTCAAGAATTTACGCACAACGGTTTTGTAAAGCGCAGCAATGGCCTAGAAACTACTTGGATTAATCAACAGCCAAGTCAAGATCAGAAAAAATCGCCAAATTTCAAAGTCAGACAACAATTAAGCAAACCGCCTGCCGTTTCTGTGCTGCTACCCTCGGGGAAACGTCAAGAACTCAAAGTTGGACAAAGTTTTGATGCCACAACGGGCAAAATACGTGAAGTGTATGAAGCTGCGCCACCGAGACCAGTTAAGAAAGTTGAAGAAAAACCTTAGTGTCGATGAATTGTCTCGTTCAGTTACGCATAAAACATCATGCCGTCATTCCTGCTTAGGCAGGAGTCCAGCGTCTTTAGGCTTTTACAGGCTAATGAACGCGTTGCTGCAAACTGGCCTTTTTTAAGACTTCAGAAATACTCGGATGACTGAGGTAATCATCAAAATGACTCAGACTAATACTAGTATTCAATGTAGCAGCGCGATAAGTAGTAGCTTGGGTGGCCGGTAAAGTTAAAAGTAAGTCTGCAAGATTAGGCATTTCATCGTCACCAGCGCGTTGAGTGCCCGGTAAAGGCAACAAAGCAATTGGCCCTATCGTCCCAGGCTGTGACACACCAGCCGCATTGTAAGCACCAGCGCCTGTTTCCCCATGCGAAATGACGATATAGGCAGCACCCGTTCCCAACAATCGGTTATTCACACGAGTTGCCCAACCACCAGCACCGCCGACACCATCCCACACGTCTAAGCCTTTACCCGCTAAAAAAGTCGTTGGAGAAGTGCAGGTCGTTGGATTTGCCACGCAAGTCGGGGTAGGCGTACGACAGGCTCCACCACCCGCCACCGAACCTGTACCAGACACATCGCAATTGCTCATATCCATTAAACGCGGAGCCAATCCTGTTAAAGCCGGATCGACACGATAGGTAAGACGAGCGCCCCAAGGATCTCGGCTTTCATCTTCACTTAAACCCAGTGTTACCCATGGCAATACACCGTTCGCCTGTGAAGCGCAGCTCGCCAGTTCCAGACCCACGTTCGCTGTCCCACTGGGAATCAGACCATTTGCCGGACAGGGCAAGCGTCTGTGCTGCGCCACATAGCTGATTAATGCCAGATCCACTTTGCTAAGAACTTTGGTCATCGCTGTATTTTTACCAAAACGACGCTGAGCATCCGACATCGCCCATTTTGCAAATACGGCCAAGGCGATAATTGCCACAATCGCGACGATAGTCATCAAAGCGAAGCCATCTTGCTGCCGCTTTGCATTAAGGATGTGCGCGTGGTCCAAGATTGGCTTTCATTAAAACGGTCATGATGGTTGGATGACTTAGGTAGTCGTCAAAATGCACCCCAGTTTGCCTATCGTTTAAAGCTGCATCGCGATAGGTACTGGCCAAAGTTGCAGGCAAAACCAAGGCGACATTATTCCGGTTCGGAATTTCATCAACGCCGGCCGCGATACTGCCAGGTTGCAATATGCCACGACTGTTGTAAGCCGCTGTGCCACTGACGCCATGTGATATCAACACATAAGCGGCACCGCTGCCAGCGCCGCGATTATTTTGACGGACATTCCAGCCTGTGACGCCATTGACACCATCCCAGACATCCAATCCTTTGTTAATTAAAAATTCGTTCGGCGAAGTACATCCATTGCTTGAGGTACAAGGTGGGATAGGCGTCTTGCAACCTCCACTTCCATTCACGCCACCGAGGCTACTCGAAGGATCACAATTACTCATATCCATTAACTGAGGAAACGGGCTGCCTGCCGCCAACGCAGGGTCAACTCGATAACTAATACGCCCGCCCCAAGGATCAGTTGCGTCCGCTTCGGTCAAACCTAAGCTTACCCAAGGAACAACGCCATTAATCTGATTATTTGGATTGCAAGTGCCTATTGGTGGCAAGGCAGCTGGTGGCGGCCCTGGCGATAAAGTTTCCTGTCCAGCACCGGCAGCACCGCTGGCAACAGTACCATTCGCAGGACAAGGCAAACGTTTATACAGCGCGACAAAATTAGCTAAAGCTGTATCTATCGTGTCTAACTGAGTACGCACCGTACTGCGTTGCTGTCCTTCACGCAGACTTCCTGTAACGCCAACGATCATACCAAACGCCAATCCAATAATTAAAAGGACGATCGCAATCTCGACCAAGCTAAAGCCAAGTGTTTTTTTTCTCTTTTGGTGAAGCATAATTATCCTCAAACTATCCTGACAGTTTTACTAATTTTTTTGGCGATCAAGCGCCACAGTACATGGCATTCTCATTAATTAGCTTCAATCATTCGCTTCAATCTGATTTAACTGAGCGCAGTTGAAATATATACAAATCGCCACCTCAGGTTTTATTAAATCCAAGCGCCACAAACCACACTATAATCCTAAAATCTATCGACTATTTGGTTTTGTCATTGTTCGACACTTTCCACCTTGCACTCACAAGCACAAACACAAGCACAAACACACGCCCTATGTTCAAACAAATTTATAGTATCGCTAGCTACACTTTACTGGAAGCATTACGCAATCGCTTGAGTTGGCTGATGCTGATTGTCGCCTTGCTTGGCATAGGTTTGAGTGGTTTTTTAAATGCACTCGCATTGACCGAAAGCCAAGCCACACAACTTGCTTTGCTCGCGGCTTTTTTGCGTTTTTCTGCCGCGTTTTTATTGGCCACTTTCGTCGTCACCAGCATGGTGCGCGAATTTAACGATAAGGGTTTGGAGTTACTCTTGTCAATAGCCCTGCCGCGCGCCGCCTATTTACTCGGTAAGCTAGCTGGTTTTGCTGCTTTGGCAGTAGTGCCTGCAGTCTT
The DNA here is from genome assembly GCA_963512475.1 of uncultured Undibacterium sp. Classification (GTDB taxonomy): domain Bacteria; phylum Pseudomonadota; class Gammaproteobacteria; order Burkholderiales; family Burkholderiaceae_D; genus Undibacterium. Next base: position 1,755 of record CAUPNA010000217.1, on the reverse strand, counting down.
ATTTGGCTTGTTGACTTTGTTTCTTAGTAGCCCCATGCAAAGCTTACTGTGGACGATTTCGCTCATTTTCGAGTTGTGGATAGTCGCCGCCTTTGCGATGTTATGTGTTCTAAGCTTTAATCAAATCATGGCCGCGCTAAGCGCCACGCTGGGGTTTTATTTACTGGCGCGTTCTATCACTGCGCTGCAATTGATTGCGAAAGATGCACAACTGGAAGCCAGTAATTCGCAACAGTTTATGGGCATGGTGATGAATGGTATCTCGGCAGTCATTCCGCATTTAGACACGTTCACCAAGACTGAGTGGTTGGTATACCGCACGGGGCAGTTAGCCGACTTAAATCCTATTGTGCTGCAAAGCGCGATTTGCCTCAGTCTATTGGTAGCGGCAGCCTTATTCGATCTTTATCGTAAAAATATCTGAGTGAGGCGCCAACTTTATGCGTGAACGCCCTATCTCCACGGTTCCAAAATCGGCATTAGGCTTATTGTTGCTGGCATTTGCAGCGCAATTACTGTGGCATTTCATGCAGCCACCCGTCACAGCCAAAGCAGAAAATTTGATGGCACCGCCCGGCTTGGCGAGCATGCGCCTGGCGAGTTTTGGCGAACCGATTTCGCTCTCAAAAGTCGCCATGTTGTATGTGCAGGCTTTTGATAATCAAGCAGGAATTAATCTCTCGTTTCAACAACTTGATTATGCGCAGGTTGAGGCTTGGCTAGACCGTTCGCTGGCACTCGATCCACGCTCACAATATCCACTCTTTGCGGCCAGCCAGTTGTATGGGGAAATCAATAACGACGCCAAGCAAAGACGCATGCTCGATTTTATCTATCGGCAGTTTTTACTCGATCCCAATCATCGCTGGAAAGCGATGGCACAAGCAGCAAGCTTGGCTCGCCATCGACTCAAGGATTTAGCGCTAGCACAAAAGTATGCGCAGGCAATTCGTCTCTACGCAACGGCAGCCGAGGTGCCGAGCTGGGCAAAGCAAATGGAAATTTTCTTATTAGAAGATATGAACGAGTTGCAAGGTGCCAAAATCTTGCTCGGTGGTTTGCTACAAAGTGGCCAAATCAATGATCCCCATGAGTTCAAATTCCTTGAGCAACGTCTAGCGGCAATGGAAACCGCGCTTGAAAAGAAGACGAATAAACCATGACCATTGTGAACACCACTCACCTGCTGGTTGTCGACGATGACCCTGCTTTGCGCATGATGCTCAGAGGTGTTTTGGAGCTACATGATTACCACGTGAGTGAAGCTGATTCGCGCAATGCTGCACTCGATTTATTGACCGAACGGAGCGACATTGCGGTGGTGATACTCGACCTCGGCTTACCACCACACGCGCACGCGATCACGGAAGGTATTGCCACATTACAGGAGATTCAAGCGGCGATTCTCCCGGTCAAAGTAATCGTCTTAACAGGACAAGATCAGGAAGCTGCTGCGCTGGCCGCCATTCGTGAAGGCGCGTTTGACTTTCTGGCAAAGCCAGCAAGTGCGGATGCTATTTTGCGTGCGGTAAAGCGAGCCGAATTATTCTTACAAAAAGAACGCGAATTAGGCGAACAAGGCATTACCCGGATTGCGATCAATGCCCAGATCAGCGATGGCCTGAAAGGCGTGCGAGTCGATGCAGAAGAACGTCTGGTGCGCCAAATACTGAAAGAGACTGGGTTTAACGTCAATCAAAGCGCTAAACGTTTAGGCGTAAAACGCGAGAATATTTATTATTTTTTAAAAAAATT
>CAUPNA010000216.1:0-5888 GCA_963512475.1 uncultured Undibacterium sp. | reverse complement strand
CCCAAAGGTGCCGCTGTGAAAATTAATGACGCTCTCAATTCAACGCAAGGCCTGCCCACGAGCCCGCCTGCACCACGTGCGGATAAAGCAGGAGACAATGCGAAGGTAATTAACACGCCTTCAATTAATGTACAGATTTCTCCACTTTCAGTTCAGCTACAAGCATTGCAAAGTACGCAAGCTAGTTCTGCTGTTTTTGAGGCTAAGAAAGTAGAAGAAATCAAATTAGCGATTTCAGAAGGCCGTTTTCAGGTCGATGCTGAAAAAGTAGCCGATGGCCTTTTGGAAACAGTTAAAGATTTACTCAACTCAAGAAGACAACCAACATGAATGACGGATTAACCAACTCACGCAAGTTACAACAATTTTTAGATGATGAAGTTGTATTAATGCGTTCGTTGGATCAGCTCCTTGTGGAGGAGCAAGCCGTATTAACAGATAACGAAGCTGAAAAACTGGGATCGATCACACCCGAAAAAAATAACGTATTGATGCAAATCGTTGAGCTAGAAAAAAATAGAAATTTATTCTTGTCTTCTATCGGTTACACACCAGACGCCAAAGGCATGCAAGATTTTTTTTCAGCCTCGACAAATGATGCCAAGATTGAAGAAACTTGGAAAATTTTGCTTTCTATTTCTAGCGAAGCACAAGAAAAAAACCGCACCAATGGCTTATTAATCAGCCGTCAACTCAGTCGCAATCAAAGTGCATTGAATGTACTTCAGCAAAACAACCAAACTGGCTCTATGTATGGCGCGGATGGACAGTCAAAAAATAGTCCCAATACTGGTCGTGGTTTCGTTGCTGGCTAATTTAGTGCTGATTTTATTGCTGATGCTAGATCAGTAAAACTGATAATTCAAAACCGTGTAGTCAGCAATACAAAATTAAATTCAAAATCAAGCCATCTCGATTATTGCAGCCCCGCTTTGACGCCATTAACAGGCACATCAACTGGCGTTTCTGGCAATACAGCCAAAATGGTAACTGTCACGCGGCGGTTACGCGCTCTGCCCTCAGCTGTATCATTCGAACCAACAGGGAGTTTGGGCCCCTGGCCTACCGCAGTCATACGATTTTCATCGACGCCGTTTTCCATAAAAAGGCGGGCAACTCTACTGGCACGCACCGCCGACAATTCCCAATTTGACGGATAGGTAGAATTTTTTATTGGCACGTTGTCCGTAAACCCTTCGACCTGAATCGAATGGTTGTCAGTTCTAAGCACGAGAGCGATGGCGTTGAGTGCCTGGATGGAGTCAGCATTTAACTTTGCCTCACCGGGTGCAAACAACAAACTAGCGTTAATCTCAATTGAAACACCGCGACTCGTTTGAGTTACCCGCACTTTTCCTTCTCGCACCAATGGTTCCAAGACACTCAAAATATCTCTAGCAACAGTTGTCATTTTCTCGCGCTCTTTGCGCAAGGGCTCTGCATTCCGCGATTTAATGACAGGAAATTTATCAATCAAGGAAGTTTGAGAATTTTTCAAATCTGGAATAGCGCCACTAGGCACGACGACGGCGCCAAACGCACCATTCAAAGCATTAGAAAGTACTCGGTACTTACCATCATTGACTGAAGAGATTGCGTACATCACCACAAAAAATGCAAACAACAAGGTCATGAAATCGGCATATGACACTAGCCAACGTTCATGATTATCTGGTTCTTCTGCGTATTTTTTACGTGCCATGTCAAGGATGTAGTTTTATGTCCGGTGATTCGACAATCGTTCTTCGACAATTCGCGGGCTGTCGCCTTGCGCTATACTAAAGAAAATATCTGCCAACATCTCACGCCTAACAACTTCTCTTCCCACCATTTCTTTTAATTTATTCGCGACTGGCAGGAAAAACAAATTCGCCAAACCAACACCATAAATGGTTGCGACAAAAGCGACCGCAATACCGCTACCTAATTTACTTGGGTCAGACAGATTTTCCATAACGTGAATCAATCCCAATACTGCCCCCAAAATACCAATTGTGGGAGAATAACCACCAGCAGCATCCCAGATTTTAATTGCCTGCCGCTGTTCCATTTCATAGAAAGCGATATCAACGTCAAGAATTTCTTTAAGCCGTTCAGGATCAATACCATCGATAACGAGCTTCAATCCTTTTTCTATAAATGGATCTTTTGAAGAACTAATGTAGCGTTCCAAGCTCAAAAATCCTTCGCGCCGAGCAACCACACTCCATACCAATGCATCCGTTACATTTTTTCTACTCTTATCCTCGGGCATCACTACAATCCACTTCAGCAATTTGATACCACGGATAAAAGTTGGCAGGCGACTTTGAAGCAATACCGCACCTATCGTACTGACCACCACAATCACGAAAGCTGCTGGCTGAAGCAAAGATGACAGATGCCCCCCCTCCAAGATCTGCCCAGAGAGGATGCCGCCAATAACAAGGATAATACCAATTAAGCTAGCCCGGTCCACGCGCGCTCCCTCAAAGATGCCCTCAACCTCGCTACTGCCTGACTATGCAATTGCGATACCCGCGATTCAGAAACGCCCATCACCGCGCCGATTTCTTTCAAATTCAGTTCTTGTTCATAGTACAGGCCCATTAATAACTTCTCACGTTCTGGGAGATTATTAATGGCATACACAACCGCGTCACGAAAATCACCATGCAACAAGTCTTGCAAAGGATCACCTGAGCGCTCATCACTGCAAAAATGGTCGAGGAAATGCTCTTTTGTGTCCGCGTCATGAAAATCTTCGTAATACAAAAGCTGATGTCCACCACTCTCACCCAATAGCTCTTGATAGTCGATAAGATTAAGTTTCAAGTGTTTTGCTACCTCAGTTTCCATAGGGGGGCGGCCTAACCTTTGTTGCAACTCATTCATAGCGGTTTCAATTTTGCGCATATTTTGGCGCACACCTCGTGGCAGCCAATCACTGCTACGCAGCTCATCCAACATAGCGCCACGTATCCTTTGGATAGCGTAAGTCTCGAATTGTGCGCCGTGATTATCCTCGTAACGATTCACAGCATCTAGCAAGCCTATCATTCCAGCCTGAACCAGATCATCCACTTCGACGCTGGGTGGCAAACGTGCTTTCAATTGATAAGCCAAACGTTTCACTAACGGAGCGTGCTCAGTAAGTATAGAATTTTTATCTGATTTGCCGCTTGCTGTGTACATAAATAAATTAGTTAATACTCCAAATGAGCACCTAAAGCAGGTGTTGAATTCAATTGAAAACTTCCACTCGCAGAAGATACCAGTTTGTCGGCCATGCGAACAAAAGCATTTGCAGCTTTGGATAAAGGAAACGCGTCAATCACGGCACGTCCCAATTCAGTGGCTCTCTTCAAATACATATCTTCAGGAACATGTCCAACAAAATTCAACTCTACAGCTAAATAACGCCGAGCGGTTAGTGACAGATTCGAAAATACACGTTGCGCCTGTTCTTCTGTCGCACCGGATACCACAATATTATAAGTGCGTCTTCCCAAGCGATTGTTTAGTCGTTTGATCAAACCATAAGCATTAGTGATCGTTGCTGGATCTGTCGACACCTGAATCAACATTTCACTGTCGTCGAATGAGGACAAAATGAATGAATCATCGGAGTTCAATTCACAATCCACCACAACCAAATCGGATCTATTTGCAGCCAGGTCAAACACCTTTGACAATTCACGATATCCGCTTTGCGGCAATCCTAAAGACTTAGGAATGATATTCGCGACCTTCGTGACAGACAATCCTGGTGAGACCTCTTTTATCACAGCGTCCATTGTACGCTGATGTCTTGCCACCTCCAACAAGGTCTGATCAGATTTCAAGTTCAACCACGCACTTAATGTTGAGCTAGTTGATTTTGCATCAACCATCAAAGTATTTTTACCACTGCGGGCAAAGGTCGCTGACAGGTTAATCAGAGTTCCATTTCGCTCCTCAGCAGGCAGTGCTGACATAAAAGTAAGAACTCGCAGTTTAGGCAATTCCAACATCCGACGCAAACCTTCAGCCTGATCAAATTTAGCCAAGATGCGCCTCCGCTTTCCCAAGGTTTGTGACGTTTGCAAATGAAGTACTAGCCGACATCAATAAAGGCAGCTCATCATTTTCAAACTTATAGGCTGAAGTTTCACGTTTTAATTTGAATGCCCGATCAACCAAGTATTGCTTATTTGCGACATGTAAGTCCTCAGGTACGCGCTGACCACTAGCCACATAATAGATATTTAGTTTTTGACGAATTGCGATATCCAGTGCGCCACCTATCGTCGCAGCCTCATCCAGTTTGGTGAGAATACAACCGGACAAACCATTTCCTTTATAGGCACGCACTACTTCACTTAAAGTTTCGCCAGTGGAAGTCGCATTGAGACACAACAAGCGTTTCACATCGACACCCGAACCAGACAACATAGCAACCTGCTCTGTCACCATTTTGTCACGCTGACTCACTCCGACGGTATCAATTAGTACCGTATGTTTATCTTTGAGCTCACGCAAGGCAATTTTCAAATCTGCTTCATCTTTTACCGAGTGCACCATGACGCCAAGTATTTTTCCGTAAATTCTCAACTGCTCATAAGCACCAATACGATAAGCATCCGTTGTGATCAAAGCTAGTTTTGAAGGACCGTGTCGCATAACACAACGTGCCGCCAATTTTGCGGTCGTGGTGGTCTTTCCTACGCCAGTTGGACCGACAAGAGCATACACACCACCGCGCTCCAAAATTTCGTTTTCGTTATTGATCGCGGACAAATTTTTTGCCAAAACTGACTTAATCCATTCAAGACCGGAAATGGCATTTTCAGAATCAGGCATTCTCTCAACCAGATGACGCGACAGACTTGCACTGAAGCCAGTTGCCAATAGCTCACGCAAAACATCTGCTTTGTACGGTGCTTTTTGCTGCGTTCCAATCCAAGAAATCTCCGACATTTTGTTCTCTAGCATGCCTCGCATTGACCGGATTTCGTTCATCATCAACGCCATTTCTGCCTGACTGGTACCTGCCGAAGGTATTATGTGTGCTCTGTGTGCTGTCGAATCCATCTCCCACAAATTACCCGAGGCATCCACTTTTGACTCGCCTGATTTGGCCTCGCTTAAATGTGCTTTAGAATTGAACTGTGGCATGTTCGCAGGTGTCTGCGCCTTTGCCTGTTCTGGCATGATAGAGCCTAGCATGCTGTCATTCATCGCTAGTATCTCAACCATGCCATCAACATTACGGTTCGACAAGATAACCGCATCATCACCTAATTCGGCACGAACTTTTCTTAGTGCTTCGCGTGAAGTGGGCGCAATAAATTTCTTAACGTTCATAACTGTCCTCCGACCAGGCTAGTAACCCGTATAGTTTTTGTTTCTGGTAATTCTGCATGAGATAAGACTTTTACTTGAGGCAGGCTACGGCGCAAGAAACGCGCCATTAATACCCTCAGCGGCCCCGGCACCAGTAACACCGGCGTCAATCCCAGTTGTTGTTGGTGTTGTGCTGCGACCTCAGTTTGCATCGCTAAAGTGTCGGCAAGACCAGGCTCCATGCTGGCACTATCAGCCCCACTACCCTGCAAAGTTTGCATCAGCAGACGCTCTAATTTATTATCTAAAGTCATAACACTCAGTTCATTTCCTGTTGGGAAAATCTGCTGCACAATTGCACGTCCCAAGGCAATCCTAACTTGAGCCGTCAATTCATTCGCATCTTGTGTTTGGGTCGCATACTCGGTCAATGTTTCGACGATGGATCGCATATCACGGATATGAACCCCTTCTATCAGCAAGTTCTGCAGTACTTTTTGAATCGTTGATAAAGGCAGAACGCGCGGTGTCAAATCCTCGATGAGTTTCGGAGAATCTTTTGCTAAGTGGTCTAATAGTTGCTG
>CAUPNA010000215.1:0-5932 GCA_963512475.1 uncultured Undibacterium sp. | reverse complement strand
TAGTTGCTGAACCTCATGACGTCCTAATAACTCGGATGCATTACTTGTTATCAGATGGTTCAAATGTGTCGCTATCACTGTACCGGCATCGACCACGGTATAGCCCATGGACTGAGCCTGTTCCTTAGTTGCTGCATCAATCCATACTGCGGGCAAACCAAATGCCGGATCAGTCGTAGGTATACCAGGCAATTGCCCCGAAACCATTCCAGGGTCGATTGCAAGAAATTGACCCATATTCGCTTCACCCGTTCCGATTTCGACGCCTTTCAAGGCAATTCGATAGGCACTAGGCTTCAATTCCAAGTTATCGCGAATATGAACGGGAGGCGACAAAAAGCCGATATCTTGTGCGAATTTTTTGCGTATACCTTTAATCCGGCGTAATAGTTCGCCCCCTTGTGTTTTGTCTACCAAAGGAATTAAGCGATAACCGACTTCCAATCCTAAGGTATCCACTGGGAGGATATCTTGCCAGGTTGCCTCTTCCATTTCCGCTGCGGGTGGCGCCACCACTGGCGCCTGATCAGCCACGGCTGGCGATGCAGCTCGCTTCTCTATCAAGTAACCACCTCCGGCCAAAACCGCCGCCAGCAAGATGAAAGAGATATGCGGCATTCCTGGAATAACACCCAATCCACCAATAATGAGTGCGGTGATATATAGTACTTGAGGTTTTGCAAACAATTGATTAATAAACTGACTGCCGATATCCTCCTCACTCGCAACACGCGAGACAACGATACCTGCTGCAGTAGAAATAATCAGTGAAGGAATCTGTGCTACTAAACCATCACCAATTGCCAACAAAGTATAAATCTTTGAAGCAGTCGCAAAATCCAAATCGTGCTGCACCATACCTACAATCAGCCCACCAAAGATATTGATGAGAGTGACCATGATACCCGCGACGGCATCTCCTTTAACGTATTTACTAGCGCCATCCATCGCACCATAAAATTCTGCTTCTTGCGAGACTTCCGTACGACGTTTACGCGCCTCTTGCTCACCAATCAAACCTGCATTCAAATCTGCGTCAATCGCCATTTGTTTACCTGGCATCGCATCTAACGCAAAACGGGCACCAACCTCCGCAATACGACCAGCACCTTTGGTAACAACCATGAAATTGATGATGGTCAAAATAATGAAGACCACAATACCGACCGTATAATTTCCACCAATCAAGAAATGCCCAAAAGCTTCAACCACTTTACCAGCGGCATCTGGCCCTGTATGACCTTCGGTCAAAACGATACGAGTTGATGCCACGTTCAGTGATAAACGCAACATCGTGCTGACCAGCAACACAGTAGGAAAAACCATGAAATCTAATGGTCGCACGGTATAAAGGCTGGTCAACAATATGATGATAGAAAGCGCGATATTGAAACTAAAGAAAATATCCAGTGCAAACGCAGGCAATGGCAAAATCATCATAGATAACATCATGACAATTAGCAGCGGAGCCGCCAGTGCTTTACTACCCATACCCGATATCCAGCTAGGAATTTTTAAAGCATTCATATTGGCATTTCATTTTTTGTCGACAAAGGATCAAGACCGTCAGGTACAAGAATATTTTTTGGTTCTTGTGGTGGCAAACCACCAGCTTTTTTGAAAGTTTTAAGCTGAAATACGTAGGCCAGAATTTCAGCGACAGCGGCATACAAAGCCTCAGGAATTTCATCGCCTAACTCGGTGTGCTTATGTAATGCACGAGCTAAAGGCGGAGACTCTAAAATGGGTACATTATTTTCTTTGGCAATTTCACGGATTTTGGCGGCGACCGCATCCGCGCCTTTCGCTACAACCCGCGGCGCGCCAGAACCATCGGTATATTTCAGCGCAACAGAAAAGTGAGTTGGGTTAGTAACGACGACATCGGCAGTTGGAATTTCGGACATCATGCGACGACGTGCCATTTCGCGTTGCTGCGCCCTAATCTTGGCTTTTATCTGAGGATTACCGTTTGCTTCTTTCGATTCTTGCACGACTTCTTGATGGGTCATTTTCAGTTTATTCGCATAAGCCCACATTTGATACGGCGCATCGATCGCAGCAATCAACACTAATCCACTTACAATCGCCAGGAAGCAAACACCTAGCATATGACCAACATGCGCGCTACCTTGTTGTAAGGATTCATGAACCAGACCAAAAATTTCATCTTTTTGACGCATTACGACAATCCATGCGATCACGCCGACCAAGATCGTTTTTAAGATTGATTTCACCAGTTCGATGCCAGCTTGTGCAGACACCAGGTTACCCAAACCCGCAATAGGATTAAGCCGAGAAAATTTTGGCTCAAGAGCCTTAAAGCTAAATAGCCATCCGCCTATGAGCAATGGGGAAGCGAGCGCCGTAATCAACAATAATGCAGCAACAGGCATAAAAGCCAACATTACCTCTTCCACCATATTCTGAATCCGAGTCAACAGAAAGGTGGAGTCAAACGCTACCGCTCTCTCAAATGACACGCCAGCAACTAAGCTTTTTTCCAGCTGTCGAAATAAGCTGTCACCATAGGCAAACAAACCACCGCCGGCTGCTAACAAAACTGTGCAGGTAGATAGCTCTCTCGAACGAGGTACGTCGCCCTCCTCGCGCGCCTTTTCAAGGCGCTGAGGCGAGGCCGGCTCGGTTCTTTCTAATCCACTGTCATCAGCCATTTGATTTCCGTTTACATCTGTAGCGACACTATTTCCGTAGAACAAATTATTAACGAAAAGTGCCGTTTGACATCAACAGAACAGACAGTGATTCACCCCTTACTTCTAACAAAGAAGTAAGGGTAACGAATAGATGGTGCAAATATTATTTAGAAAAATAGTTGATTAGATAGTCAACAAAAGGTGAATAAGCTTTAAATAACGTTAAACCCAGATTTTCCATTAGTCGCGTCTTCGACGCTATTTGAGCGCTGGCGGCGCATTTTCGGTCATTTTTTTCGTTCTTCGTTGCAAATAGCTAGCTATTTTCGCCTCAGTCACGTAAAAACTACCTCGAAAAGTGCATCCACCATCGTCTCAAATCCTAATGGAAATTCTGGGTTAAAACAAAAATGGCCGAACCATAAAATGCTTTTCACATTTTATGGTTCAGCCATTACAAACAGAATAACGAAATACGACTATTAAAATCGCCCAGGACGCGTCTAAAAAAACTAAGCAGTAGTAATATTTTTTGCCCAGACCAAAGCTGAAAGATGTGCCTTATTGACATCTTCGTGATTGATTTTCAAGGACTCTGCCAAAGACTGCACGAGCATACTATTTAATTCACATGCTTCAGCTAGCGCCAGATAAGGCCCAAAGGCTCCACCACGCGATACCAATGCCTCGACGACAGCTTCCGGCAATTGGATGGTAGACAGCACTTCTTCCATAGGAAGACCGAGCAAACGGTCTAATAAAGAAAACATACCCGCCACAAACAAATTCTCAGCTTCTGTTTTGGACATAAACGGCTGGCCAAGTATTTCAGCAAAACGCCCACGAATAATAGCGGTTTCCAACAAAACAGGTGAATTTCCATTAGTACTGGCTGTTGCTAAAAGCAAAGATAGCCAACGGTACAAAGGGCTATAGCCTAAAATCGTCACAGCATGTTTAAGTGACTGTATTTCAGTACGCAAACCAAAACCCGCAGAATTGATATAGCGAAGAAGTTTATATGCCAAAGCTGCATCACGTTTTACCACAGTCTCTAGCTGTTGAATGTCTGCATTTTTGCGTATCATTTCCATCAACTGGAGAATTGTCGTCTGGGTAGTATTTAAGCCCTTTTGTGTGAGATTGGGTCGCGGAGTCAAATGCAATTTACCAACAAAGCTAGATAGCCCTAAAGCTGCACAAGCATCAAAATCCTGCCAACTACCGACATTACGAGCCACCATCTGCACATTCGACTGCTTCAGCGCCGCATACATTTTTGCCTGAGACGCTAAATTACTGGCGTCCAACTGGACTTCCATGTGTGTAATTAAGGAAAAAAAGGACCGCTCTAAAGCGCTAATATCGGCATTGCGCAGGCAAATACCAAAACCTAAAGCTCGTAACTCCTTGATAGCTTCGAGGCTAGTTGGATCACCAAAATACCGTTTGGAGAAAATTAAAACCGTGTTTTTTGCATAAAGTTGGCGTAAGCCTTCAGCTTGCAACAGACCAGGAACAGCCTCTAAAAAAATCAGGCTATCACCTAAAAGAAAACCTTTTTCATCGTCATGAAATTCAGATGCAACGAAAGACATTAAAGAGCTCAAAGTCGAGATATCCATCTCAGTATTCTTTGCGCCATTCTGCCACGACAATTGAAAACCGATCACCCGCTGCGCTGGGTCTAACAGGGGTTCTCTAACAATGAAATTTACATCACTCATAAATTACCGATTATTTTTTAATTAGAAATCTAGGTTTCTATCACCTAGCATTGACTTGATTTCGTATTTTTCAGTATTCAACAATACGAAGAACAAAAATGACCAAAACACGAAAATCAGGCTATTTTAAAAGCGCAAAATGATTGACTAGTTTTTTTATTTTAAAACTACCATTGTCCACAAAGACGCAAAAATGCAACACAAATATTAATATGCGTTACACTTTTGGCGGTCAACAGACCCAATATTGAATGACCTCAATTAAACCAATACAACTTAAGCTGGCTTACCCAATTTCTCAAAAATCTTTGAAAGCTTCTCATCCAAAGTCGCCGCAGTAAATGGCTTCACCACATAACCATTTGCACCGGCTTGAGCCGCAGCAATAATATTTTCTTTTTTCGCTTCAGCGGTAACCATCAATACAGGCAACTTTGCCAATGCTGGATCAGCACGGATATGCTGCAGCATGGTCAGTCCATCCATATTAGGCATATTCCAGTCGGAAATAACAAAATCGAAATCTCCACCTTTTAACTTTGCCAATCCAAGTGCGCCATCTTCGGCTTCGTCAACATTGGAGTATCCAAGTTCTTTCAAAAGATTACGCACAATACGACGCATAGTTGAAAAATCATCTACAACTAAAAACTTGAGGTTTTGATCAGCCATAACTTACTCCATAATTTCACAAAGGACAGTAGTACATATTATCGGTTATATAGACTTATTTGGGTATGCAATTTGCAGAAATCCATGAATCCGAATTAAACACGCAACGCTCGACTACCGTGTTGATCCAGGTAATGAAGCACTCGATGAGGTAAATCGTTGAGTGGAACTACTTCATTGACAGCACCAACAGCAATCGCCTCACGCGGCATCCCAAATACTACACAGGTTGCTTCATCTTGCGCAAAATTATACGCACCAGAATTTTTCATTTCCAACATTCCCTCAGCACCATCTTTACCCATGCCAGTGAGGATCACACCAACCGCATTTTTCCCAGCGAACTTTGCCGCAGAACGAAACAATACATCAACCGAAGGCCGATGACGGTTCACCGGATCCGCGGAACTCAGCTCTGCCACATAATTTGCACCGCTTCGCGCCAATAACAAATGCGAATGGCCAGGCGCAATATAAGCGTGCCCTGGCAATATACGTTCGCCACCTCGAGCTTCTGACACAGATATTTTGCACAGACCATCTAGCCGAGTCGCGAACGACTTAGTAAATCCTTCCGGCATATGCTGAGTAATCAAAATTCCCGGACAATCAGAAGGCATCTGAACCAAGAAATTCTTAATCGCCTCAGTTCCTCCCGTCGATGCGCCAACGATAATCAATTTTTCGCTACTAACCAAGGGATTTCTGACCGATGGCAACACTGATAAGGCTTGACCACTTTGCGCACCAGAAGCAATTGTTCTTGCACGAATTCTTGCCTTCGATGCGGCTCTGATTTTGTCCGCAATTACATGAGCATATTCATTCATACCGCTCTGTATAGACAACTTCGGCTTAGTAACAAAATCAACAGCC
>CAUPNA010000214.1:0-5956 GCA_963512475.1 uncultured Undibacterium sp. | reverse complement strand
TGCAGATCATTTTGGAAGCTGAAGCAGGTGGCGCACCGATGTTTTCCAGCGTCGCTTTGGCACAAATTATTCGTTATTACGGGCATGCGATGCAAGGCATGATGGGTTCGTATCTTGAAAAAAACATTCAAGCGTTTATTGATATACAAAACAAACTCACCGAAGGTGCCAATGGCGGCGTAGAAGGCAAGCCATTTAGCCCTGAAATGTGGACACAGTTTATGAATGTACAAGGCCCGATGATGCAAGGCATGATGGGTAACTACATCGATCAGAGTAAAAATTTATTTGTACAAATGCAAGAGCAAATGCAGAGTCAATCAAAAAATATGTTTGGTTTCCCATTTGTACCAGATGACAAGAAAAAGTAATAAATTCAAACGCTTGCGGTGAATCTATCGTTGTTCAAGCTGTAGTAAGTAGCGTAGAAAGGGTACAATAGCGAATTGCTTTGTATCCTTTTTTATTATGTCTAACGAAACTCTCATTCCCGTCTCTGCTTCAGTTGCGCCTAAAGTTGGCTTTGTCTCCCTCGGGTGCCCGAAAGCTTTGGTCGATTCAGAACAAATCCTCACGCAATTGCGCGCAGAAGGCTACGAAACGGCTAAGTCCTACGATGGTGCCGATTTGGTCGTGGTGAATACGTGTGGATTTATCGATGCGGCTGTGCAAGAGTCTTTAGATGCGATTGCAGAAGCGCTTAGTGAAAACGGCAAAGTCATCGTCACAGGCTGTTTGGGCGCGAAAAAAGATGCTAATGGCAACGACCTGATCAAAAGCATACACCCGAAAGTTTTGGCGGTTACCGGACCACACGCTCTGACGGAAGTGATGAGCGCCGTGCATCTGCATTTGCCAAAACCGCATGAGCCATTTATTGATTTGGTGCCGCCACAAGGCGTGAAGCTCACACCAAAACATTTTGCTTATTTGAAAATTTCTGAAGGCTGCAACCATCGTTGTAGCTTCTGCATTATTCCATCGATGCGCGGTGATTTAGTATCGCGCCCGATTGGTGAAGTGATGGTCGAAGCGGAGAATTTATTCAAAGCTGGTGTCAAAGAGTTGCTGGTGATTTCTCAAGATACCAGCGCTTATGGTGTCGATGTGAAGTTCCGTACCGGTTTCTGGGATGGTAAGCCAGTTAAAACCCACATGACGCAATTGGTCGAAGCGCTTGGTGAACTTGCAAAACGCTATGATGCCTGGGTACGCCTGCATTACGTTTACCCTTATCCACATGTCGATCAAATCATTCCATTCATGAACAATGGCCACGTTTTGCCTTACCTCGATGTGCCTTTGCAGCACGCACATCCTGATGTATTGAAACGCATGAAGCGTCCAGCGAGTGGTGAGAAAAATATTGAACGAATTAAAGCTTGGCGCGAAATGTGTCCTGAAATTACAATACGTTCTACCTTCATTGCTGGTTTCCCAGGTGAGACAGAAGAGGAATTTGAATACCTTTTAGACTTTTTGAAAGAAGCAGAAATTGATCGCTTAGGCTGCTTCGCTTACTCTCCAGTCGATGGTGCAACCGCCAACGAACTCGCTAATCAATTGCCGGATGATGTGCGTGAGGATCGTCGTCGTCGTGTAATGGAGTTGCAAGAGACGATTTCTAAAAAACGTCTGCAAGCGAAAGTTGGCAAGACGATGCGTGTTTTGATTGATAGCCTTGATCGTAGTGGCGGTGTTGGTCGCAGCTCCGCTGATGCGCCTGAGATTGATGGCGTGGTGTACGTTAAGCCTCCGTTTGAACCGCATCGAAAGTTGAAAGTCGGCGAATTTGTTGAAGTGAAAATCACCGCTGCCGATGCCCACGATTTGTGGGGTGAAGCAATTTAAGTTTTATGTTGTGTAATCGAGAGGGGCGAATTTTCGCCCCTATTTTTTATCTGTTTTGACTTTTTAGCTACGACATCATTATGACTAATAAGCAACCGGGTTCAAGTACCGCGATCGTTCATCCTGCCTATCAAGCGCCCGATGGATTTTCTGCTTTTCCGACCGCAATTCATCATGCCTCGACGGTTTTGTTTAGCGATGTCGACGCGATGCGCGCGCGTAGTTGGCTTAATAAGTCGACTTATACTTATGGCTTGCACGGCACACCAACCAGCTTTCAATTAGAAGGCGAGATCGCCCAAATTGAAGGCGGTGATCATTGCATGCTCGCGCCAAGTGGATTGGCTGCGATCACTTTGGTCAATATGGCGTTTCTCGAAACAGGCGATGATGTTTTGCTGCCCGATAATGCCTATGGGCCAAACAAAGAGCAGGGGGCGTGGCTTAAACGAAGTTTTGGTATCAGTGTTCGTTTTTATGACCCCATGATTGGCGCTGGTATCGCTGATTTAATCTTGCCCAACACGAAATTAATTTGGACAGAAGCACCAGGTTCCGTATCGATGGAAGTTGCCGATGTGCCTGCCATTTGTGCGGCAGCACATAGCAAAGGTGTATTAGTCGCGTTGGATAATACCTGGTCTGCCGGACTCGCCTTCAAGCCCTTCGAGCACGGTGTCGATATCTCTATGCAGGCATTGACGAAATATCAAAGCGGTGGCTCAGATGTTTTAATGGGCGCAGTGATTACCAAAGATGTCGAGTTGAATAATCGCTTATTGATGGCACACATGCGTCTAGGTTTGGGCGTAGGTATGGATGATGTGTACTTGGTGCTGCGTGGTTTGCAAAGCATGAAGCTGCGTTTTGATGCACACGACATCGCAGCGCGCAAAGTGGCAGCGTGGTTAAAGAACCGTCCAGAAATCGCTAAAGTATTGCATCCGGCGTGGGAAGACTGCCCGGGTCACGATGTTTGGACGCGTGATTTTACAGGTGCGGGCGGTTTGTTTTCCGTATTGTTTGACGCGAAGTACACAGAAGCACAAACCGACCAATTCGTGAACCAATTGAAACTTTTTAAAATTGGTTTTAGTTGGGGTGGTTCGCATAGTTTGTGTGTTCCGTATCGCATAGAATCTATGCGTCAAACATGGAACGACAAGGGCATACTGGTGCGTTTCAATATTGGTTTAGAAGATGTGGAAGATTTGATTGCTGACATTGAGCAATCTTTGAATTCACTTTAAATATTTAAAATTTGTCGAGGTTTAATTTGTCACTCATTATTCGTAAAGCTGTTCCAGCAGATGCAGCCATCATTCATGGTTTTATTGTGGAGCTCGCCGTGTATGAAAAAGCCGAGCATGAAGTTAAGGCTAGCATTGCAGAAATTGAAAGCAGTATTTTCTCTGGCGACTCACCCGCCAAGGCGTTGATTTGTGAATTGAATGGCGAGGCAATAGGATTCGCTGTGTACTTCTATAATTACTCAACTTGGCAGGGGCGAAAAGGTTTGTATCTGGAAGATCTTTACGTGTCGCTAAAGCATCGAGGTCTTGGTGCGGGTAAATTCTTGCTACGTCATCTGGCGAAAATCGCGGTGGAAGAGGGTTGTGGGCGCTTTGAATGGAGTGTCTTAGACTGGAATCAGCCAGCAATAGATTTTTATGATGCTGTGGGCGCGAAGGCGCAGGCGGAGTGGGTTAAGTATCGTTTGGCTGGGGATGACTTATTTAACTTTGCGAAAGCTGAAGCCTAAGTGCAGAAGTCAAGCTGTATTTGGCACCTTGAATAGATTGTCACGAGTTAGTTTTTTAATTTGTTTTAAATTAACTTTTTAACTCCGCATTTATCTGCATTAGTCAGTAAAAAAGCCTGTGTTCTATGATGAACCTAGGCTTTTTTTTGTTTCAGTCATTGTTCGTTGATTATTTCACTTAATAACGTAACGATTAACTTACTCATTCATTTCTTATTTGCTTGCTGCCGTAGATGCTGCAGCTGGGCTTGCTACAGCAGTAGGAGCAGTTGGTGCTGATGCCGTAGATGCTGCTGATTCCACTACCGGCGCTGGTACGCTTGCGGCAGATGCAGGGGAACTTGCTGGATCAGACGCCGCGTGCTCAGCAGAAGCAGCACCAGTATGTGCGCCAGCTTCTCCTTGCATATCCATCTTGTCACCAGCTTTGAAAATAAAGAATAAAGCGATTGCTGCAAAAATTAAAAAACCTACTAGTGCCTTCCACATATTGCTCTCCTTGTTGTTAAATTTTAATGATAACGAATTAAAAAAGTGTGCGATTCAATTTGGATTCGAAAAAAAAGGAATGTGCCGATCAAAGTCACATTCCTTTTCTTCATTTACGCGATACTAATTAAGCAGCCAACAACTGACGCAATACGAATGGCAAAATACCACCGTGTTTGTATTAGTCAACTTCGATAGGTGTATCGATACGCAGCAATACTTTAACGTTTTGTGAGCTACCATCAGCACGATTGATCACCAATGTCACCTCTTGCTGTGGTTTGATATCGTTCTCGATACCTTTCAAATCGAACGATTCATTGCCTGTGATGCCCAAAGAATCGACACTGTCAGTACCGATAAATTGCAATGGCAATACGCCCATACCAACCAAGTTAGAACGGTGGATACGTTCAAAAGACTTAGCGATAACAGCTTTTACGCCCAACAATTGCGTACCTTTTGCAGCCCAGTCACGGGAAGAGCCTGTACCGTATTCTTCACCGCCGAAGATCATCGTTGGCGTACCTTCAGCAACGTATTTCATCGCTGCATCGTAGATTGCCATTGGTTCGCCAGTTGGTTGGAATAAAGTTTCGCCGCCTTCTACGCGGGAACCATCTTCCTTCGCTGGAATCATCAAGTTCTTGATACGCACGTTAGCGAATGTGCCGCGCATCATGATTTCGTGGTTACCACGGCGTGAACCGTAGGAGTTGAAATCAGCTTTCAATACGCCGTTTTCTTTCAACCATTTACCAGCAGGGCTAGATTCTTTGATCGAGCCAGCAGGGGAAATGTGATCGGTTGTGATGGAGTCGCCGAATACGCCCAAAGCACGTGCGCCAGAGATGCCAGTTGCAGCTGCTTTTGGTTCCATCGTAAAGTCAGCGAAGAACGGTGGTTCTGCGATGTAAGTCGACGCAGGCCAATCGTAAACCTGACCTTCAGCAACGCCTTTGATGTCTTCCCACAATTTGCCTGGAGCGCCTTTAACGTCAGCGTAGTTCTCTTTGAACGTTTTAGAATTCATCGCGAACTTCATCAACTTATTGATCTCTGCACTGGTTGGCCAGATGTCGCCCAAGAAGATGTCTTTGCCTTTCACGCGACCGACAGGTTCTGTCATCAAATCTCTAGTCATGTTGCCAGCGATCGCATAAGCAACCACCAACGGAGGCGACGCTAAGAAGTTGGAGCGAATGTTCGGATGAATACGCGCTTCAAAATTGCGGTTGCCAGACAAAATTGCAGATGCAACGATGTCGTTTGCGACAATGGCTTCGTTCATTGCCGGTGTCAAATCACCTGCGTTACCGATACAAGTTGTACAGCCGTACGCTGTAACGCCGAAGCCGAGTTTTTCCAAATACGGCAGCAAGCCAGCAGCTTCCAAGTACTTAGTCACAACACGGGAACCTGGCGCTAAAGACGTTTTGATGTGCGGAGATACTTTCAAACCAGCTTCAACTGCTTTCTTCGCCAACAAGCCAGCGGCCAACAAAACGCTAGGATTGGAAGTGTTCGTGCAAGAAGTAATCGCAGCGATCAAGATGTCGCCGTTTTTCACTTTGACGCCATCGGTATTGGTGTATACCGCGGCCAAATCTTCTGCTTTCTTATTGAAACCACTTTCGGACGTTGGCTTGCTGAACAAGTCGGCGAAAGTGGATTTGACGTTACCGATTTCAATACGATCTTGTGGACGTTTTGGACCAGCCAAAGATGGCGCAACTGTTGACAAATCTAATGACAATTCTGTCGTGTAATCGATGTCGCCTTTTTTCGGAATACCGAACATTTTTTGTGCTTTGAAATAGCCTTCGAATGCGTCGATTTCTGCTTTAGTACGAC
>CAUPNA010000213.1:0-5971 GCA_963512475.1 uncultured Undibacterium sp. | reverse complement strand
CGGGTAATTTAGCCAGCATTTCGGACAAAGATGTATTGATCGTGATTTCTTTTCCGCGTTACGCCTTAGATGTGATTCGCCTGACTGAATTTGCCAGCAAGCATTCCGCTTGTATTGTAGCGATTACGGATTCATCTGCATCACCGATTGCGCAACTAGGTAATTACTTATTATTAGCACCAAGTAGTCATACCGTCTTGGCTAGTAGTTCCAGCGCAGCAACCGCCGTCATTGAAGCATTAGTTAGTAGCATGATGGTATCCAATAAGAAGAACGTCGAGAAAGCGATCCGTTTAACAGAAGCGCTCTCAGGCTATTTACACAATAACGATAACACCACAAGAACCTCGCAACTGGAAAGTCGCAAGCCGAAAAAATAAGTTTCCGCCCTACTTACTATTTGAAACAAGCACTTTGAAAAGTGCTTGAACGGGGACTCTTTTTCGCAAAATTTTTGCTGCATTATTTTAAAACCTGAGGAGTCAATAAAGATGAGTAATTACAAAGCAGGCACACAGCGCTTCCCATCTGTGCCGAAGAAAATCACATCAGCAACCTGGTCCGCACTGGGCGCGATGGCAATGCTGAGTATTTCTGCGAATACCGTATTCGCACAAGAAAAAGCAGCCGAACCAGCAATACAAAAAGTTGAAATTACTGGCTCATCCATCAAACGTATCAATGCAGAAACTGCGTTACCCGTACAAGTTATTAGCCGTATCGAAATCGCCAAAACTGGTGCCACTACAGCAGAGCAATTGCTGACAACCTTGAGTGCCAATACGGGCTACACTCAAGAATCAGCGAGTATCAGTGACAAACCAGGCTCCAGCGGCATGTCAGGTGCCAACTTGCGCGGTTTAGGTGTTTCCTCGACCTTAGTATTACTTAATGGTCGTCGCATGGCAGCCTTTGCGTTTGGTGGTGAAGGCACGGATTTAAATGCGATTCCATTGTCAGCGATTGACCGTGTTGAAGTCTTGAAAGACGGCGCTTCTGCAGTCTACGGTGCAGATGCAGTCGGTGGCGTCATTAACTTCATTACCCGCAAAGACTTTAGAGGCTTCGAAGCGAGCGTTAGTGGTATGCGCACAGACGAAGGCGGCGGCGGTGATAAGTCAGTTAGCCTGTTAGGTGGTTTTGGTAATCTCGCAAATGATGGCTACAACTTCTTCGCCAGTTTGCAACACAAGAAGAATGAACAATTACGTACAACACAACGCGACTTCGCGGTCAGTGCATGGCGCCCATTAGAAGCACGCGGCTATCCTGATAACTTCACTTCAGCGAACACGTTCCCAGCGGGCATCTACTCAGTATCCCCTAGCCGTTATTTGGGCAATCCAAGTGCGCCAGATTGCGCAGGACCATCAAGCATCTTGATCGCTGGCGCTTGCCGTTTCGATTACCAAGCGGCGGCAGACGTTTATCCTGAATCACAAAAAACGAATTTGATCACGCGTGGAACCTTCGCAATCAATGCTGACCACACCCTGATCGCAGAATTTACCGCCTCCAAAAACGATGCCAAATATCGCTTGTCACCAACTGGCGTTAATGGCGCTCAAGGAACTCGCAGCAGCGCGTGGACTTATCCTGCTGGTGGCCCATTCTATCCGAAGTCTTACGTCAACTCTGCTGGACAAACTGTAGCGACTGACGGCAAGCCTTTCAATGTTCGCATCCGCTTGACACCAGGTGGCGCACGTACAAATGGCCAAGAATCAGAACAACAGCGTTTATTGCTGGGTGCGGAAGGCGTAATCGCAGGCTGGGATTACAACACAGCTTACGCCCACTCTGTTTCTGAAAACACGCAAACGCTCACTAACGGTTACTACGACAGAGCACTGCTCTTAGCTGCATTCAGAACCGGCAAGATCAATCCGTTTGGCGCCCAGAGCACAGAAGGTCAAGGCTTATTGGATGCGGCAGAACGTAACATTGACGGACGCAAAGGTAAATCAACGACCGACGTGTTTGACGCACGTTTCACACGTGAAATTGCACAGCTCGATGCGGGTGCAGTTGGCATGGCGACAGGTATCGAATTCCGTCGTGAAAAATTGGAAGATAATTCATCTGATGAAATTTTGGCAGGAACGATTTACTCCACGTCCAAATCACGTCGTGTTTCTGAATCACGTGATGTGAAGGCTATCTTCGCTGAATTCGATGTGCCGTTGACGAAAGAATTGAATGCGCAGATGGCGGTACGTCACGACTCTTACGGTGGCAATATCGGCAGTTCAACGAATCCGAAATTGGCATTGCGTTACCAACCAAGTAAGGACCTCTTGTTCCGCGTTTCTTTCGGCACAGGCTTCCGCGCACCGACGATGAAAGACTTAGACCCATCTGCGGTTGAGACCTCAACGGGTGGCTTGTATTTCGATACCATAGGCTGTACGAAATTCAAATCACAATGCTTTAGCGATCAAATCCCAACAACAGAAGCCGGCAACGCCAATCTGAAACCAGAAAAATCGAAGCAATTCTCGATGGGTCTTGTCTGGGAACCATTAGCTGCATTCTCTGCAGCGGTCGATTACTGGAGCGTTCGCAAGACCGATGTGATTAAATTTGCACCAGAAACCTTGATCGATACAGATCCTGCATTCGTCGAAAAATCCATTACTCGCGACAGCGATGGTTTCATTGAAAACTGGGCATTGACAGCACAAAATCAAGGTAAAGAAACCAAGAGCGGCATCGATTTGAATTTAGCGTATCGCACGAAGTTTGATGGCCTGGGTAAATTGACGACACGCTTGTCAGGCACTTTAATGACTAAGAGTGAACAGCAATTTTCTGAGAACTCCAAAGTCTTCGACAACCTCGGTAAATGGGGCTTTGAATACGTGACACCAAAATGGCGTCATCGTTTGAGTGCAGATTGGGATATCGGTAACTGGGGAATGACGGTAGCGAATAGCTTCCAGTTACATCACGAAGATCAGCAGTTAGATCCTAAGGGTAATCGCCCTACCGTTGCCTCATATAGCTTGTGGGACTTACAGGCTGGATACTACGGTTTCAAAGATATCAAAATTACTGGCGGCATCCTGAATGTATTGAACACTAAACCACCGTTCTCGAATCAGACACTGACTTACTTTGCTGGCTTTGATTCGACCTATGTGGATCCACGTGGACGCGCTTTTTATGTTCGTTTGAATTACGCCTTTAAATAAACCAAACTTAGGATAAACAGTACTATTTTCTTGTGCGGCTTTTCTCCCGCATTTCGGGTAGCATCTTAGGATCGCTACCCTTTTTTTTACGTAGAATTCATTCGCCACAAACTAGTTCGCCGTAACTTTCCGAACAACATGGCACACATCTATTTTGGATAAATCATGACACTCACAGTGACTTGCGTTTTTTCGCCGCTACACCAATATCTAAGTAAGCAGGGTGCAGTGCTGTTACGCCTTACATTCATCTGCCTAAGCTTACTTTCCGCACCATCGCAAGCCCACACTGACCTTAGCAAAGTACGCGGCTCTCTACTCATTGCCGGAGGTGCATTACGCAATGACAATGCAGCAGTCTGGGAAAAATTAATTGAGCAAGCTGGTGGCAAGGACAGCAAAATCGCCGTTATCCCTGCAGCATCCGGCAATCCTGATCGGGCAGCAGACTTTGTTGTGCAGACCTTAAGAAAATATGGTGGGAATGCTTTTCTCGTTCCACTTTCCGTTAAGTATGAAACCAACGATGGTCAGAAAAAAACCTCGCAAATCAATCAAGATCCACACTGGATCTCACAAATTGAAAAAGCCAACGGCGTGTACTTCACTGGCGGCGATCAAGCAAAAATTACCCGTGCTTTAGTGAATGCAGATGGCAAACCCAGCGCGATGTTAAATGCGATATGGTCGCTTTATCAACGTGGTGGCGTCATCGCTGGTACCAGCGCTGGTGCAGCAATCATGAGTACTACGATGTTCAACGATGCAAAAGGTGTTCTGGCGACCTTAAAACTCGGTATCAGCGACAATAAGGAAATCGCTCCCGGCTTAGGTTTTATCGGCAAGGATATTTTTATCGATCAGCACCTGATAATTCGCGGTCGTTTTGCACGCATGTTGCCTGTCATGCTAAAGAAGAATTACAAACTAGGCATAGGCATTGATGAGAATACTGCCTTGCTGGTGCGTCCGCAGCGCGATGTCGAAGTCATAGGCTACAAAGGTGCCATCTTAATTGACTTCAATGCTGTGAAAACGAACTCCTCGCTTCCAGAATTTAATCTGCAAAATGCGGGCATTTCCTACTTGTCCCATGGTGATCGTTTCGATCTTGAAAGTAAGCAGATTATTCCAGGCACCGACAAGTCTTTTATAAGCAATACCGCATCAGAAGACAGCGATCAGGCTGCTGTTTTCTTCCCCAACATTTTGGGCAATACTGCGGTGGTCGAACTAATGTCTGGCCTGGCAGAAAGCCCGCGGAGTTCAGCTTTAGGTTTAGCATTTGATACCGACAGCAAGATCAAGCCTAGCTTAGGATTTGAATTTATGTTTAGCAAAACGCCAGATACAAAAGCGTATTTCTCTAGTAGCTCAGGTGCGGAAGCATTTACAGTGATGCGACTGAGGTTAGATGTACGACCTGTCAAAATGGCACAGCCTCTCTATGAGTCCATCAAGTAATTAGTATGCATTTAATTATGTAGACTAAATTAGAGGAAACCATCTGTTGTTTTAACTGGCGGCGAAGCTGCAATTTGGCTGTGTTAATAGCGAACATGCACTAAGATGTTCTGATCAACTATTACCTGCCGTCAGAGCAGCTTTGGGGACATTATGAATAGCCAACAATTACCTGCATCAGATCAGATACAAGAAGAACGTAAAGTTTTATTACTACTGAATAAATATGGCGAGAGTCATCGTCATCCACACAATGAAATCATACATTTCATTTGTGTGCCAGTGATTATGTGGACGGTACTAGCCTTATTGTGGGCGGTGCATCCACTGATAGCCGTCGCTGGCAGCGTTGTCGCCCTACTCTATTATTTCAGTCTGTCACTGGGATTTGCGCTTGGCATGTGCCTCATGGCGGCATTGATGCTCGGTGTGCTGTGGTGGATGCCGCAAGAGCTGGTGCTGCGCGTGGCCGTTGTCGTATTTGTGATCGCTTGGATTTTTCAATTCATTGGGCACAAGATCGAGGGTAAAAAACCTTCATTCTTTGAAGATTTGCGGTTTCTTTTGATAGGCCCTTTGTTTGTGATCAGCTTTTTATATCGACGTTGGAAATTGCCGTACTGATCATCCAAATTCACCATAGAAAAAACGCCAGCCTATTTATCCTTAGGGCTGGCGTTTTGTATTTGGTATTGCCTAAAACAGCCTATAGCTGATTATGACAAGCTCCAAACGTGCTCTAATTTTGCCCAAGCTTGTTGTGCTTTGCCATCTTTAGTAGCTGGCTTGAATTTGCATGAAGCGTAAATCTTGACCGCTGCCTTGTCCAAAGTCTTAGAACCGCTAGATTGTTCCACTTTAGAGTCAACCACGTTACCGTCAGCGCCAACCAAGATAGACAACAACACGGTGCCAGTTTCTTCATTCATCAAGGAAGATTTTGGATAAACTGCTTTTTCGCATGTTTGTTTTTCAACAACAGGTACATCCGCCGCATTTGCAGCAAATACAGAACTCAACAAAGCAACAGCCAATAAGATTTTTTTCATAGTCGGATCACGGAAAAGAGATTGAGATAAGCCCATGAGAAACTTATTGCATAAAGACACTTGCAAATTGCCACATGGAAACAGCCGACATTTTAAAGAATATTTTTCCATGTGGCAATACTTATGCGCAAAATTTAATCAGTTATTTTGCCGAATGTAAATATATTCTCTTGTCTTTACCGCTTTAATATCGCCGAGATAATAAAAAAACCGAACATGTGATACCACATGTTCGGCAAAATCATAGCCTAACTCGCTTACTTT
>CAUPNA010000212.1:0-5981 GCA_963512475.1 uncultured Undibacterium sp. | reverse complement strand
CGAAACCTGTTCTGCCTGTAGGCACATTGGGATTATGTTGGATGTATCCTTCAGTCAAGTACTTCTCAGCGAGGTTGAGATGGCCACCTTCAAAGACTTCACGCCAGAAGTCGTAGACGAGTCGCTTGTTCGCAGCCGCCTTTGGGTCGGAGCTGAACAAGAGTTCGTCGTGATTAGGGTTCGGCGTGACCGCGACTTGAGCTTGTGCCGTTAATGGCGCAATTGCTAGTGTAAGGGACAGGAGGATGGTAATAGCGGATTTCATTTTGAGTAGCTCCAAAGTGAAGGTTTACGACGCTTAATTGCGAATGGAAAGGTGCGAAGCGTTGCCGTCGGATTTAATGTTAAGTGCGTGGTCTTTGCTTAAGGATATATTCAACATGGCAAATAATGACATATACAAACCAAGGAATAGAAATAAACCAAACAACTGGAAGTAAATATGTAAACCAATACATTCCAATTACTAAAACAGAAGTGACATTAAAGTCCAATGCAAAACATGGGCTAAATTCTTTCCCATTGGTAGTGCATTCCAATGTCTTAAATACCCATTCTGATAGCAATATGCCGCCGCCAATGAAACTCAATGGCAACAAGCTTGTGATGTAACGGGTAATCCATTTCATAGCACTTAAGGTTAATCTAATTTGACAAAAGCAAATACTAACTTGTGAATGTTAAAAAGTACATTTAGATTCAACGCTCTCGAAGCACGCATGATGTTTGTCTGGGTTTGCTTTTGCTTTATAAAGTCGAGCAAGAAATAATAGGTGTAAATATTCTTTTTTCCTGTTTGAGGAAGGAAGTTCTAAGTTGAAAATACCTAGCAAACTATTATTTGTAGTTCATCGAACGTGTTAATCCGCTTTTCCACTGTAACCCATCCCCATCCCAACCTTCCCCTTGAAGGGGAAGGGGCTAAAAAGCCAGTTCACAGTTCAAAGTACAAAATCGCAAACCTCAAACCTCAAACCTCAAACCTCAAACCTCAAACCTCAAACCTCAAACCTCAAACCAGCGCCCTACCATCCACAAACACTTTCATCTCACCCGCCTTTAATGCAGTCCATTGTTCGTTAGTTGTCAGCGGTTCGGTGACGATCACGGCGACTCTGTCTTGCGGCGTTGTGACAGCGGAGAAATCGACAGACATGTCTTCATCCGATAGAGCGGCGGTATTGAATGGGTGTTGTCGTTCTATGTAATGTAGTTTGGTTGAGCAATGCGCGAACAAGGCGCTGCCGTTGGAGAGCAACATATTGAAGGTGCCGTGGCTGGCGATTTCGGCGCAAATTTTTGCTAAGAATTGTTGGAGTGCTGCGTTGTCTGGCAGCGTGCGTCCGAATTGTTGACGCAGGCTTTGCATTAGGTAGCAAAACGCCAGCTCGCTGTCGGTGCTGCCTACGGGTAAATAGCTGCCATCGAGTTCGGGAGCGAAATTTTTCAAGTCGCCATTGTGAGCAAAGACCCAGTTGTAGCCCCAGGCTTCGCGTATGAAGGGATGGCAATTTTCTTGCGCGATCACACCTTGAGTGGCTTTGCGTATGTGGGCGATGACGTTGGTTGATTTGACTGGATAGCGTTTGATTAAATCCGCCAACGGTGAATCCATCGCCGCCTGATGATCGACAAAATGTCGCACGCCTTTACCTTCAAAAAACGCGATGCCCCAGCCATCTTTATGCTCGTCCGTGCGCCCTCCACGCGTGGCAAAGCCAGTGAAACTGAACACGATGTCAGTTGGGGTATTGCAATTCATTCCTAATAATTGGCACATGGCGACAGATGTTTCTTAGATCAAAATTAAGGTGGTTTATCTGAAATTAGAACCAAGATCAGTTCAGATAAGTGCTTACCTTAACATTGAAGATTCTAAACTTTAAATACTCAGTCGCGATTTGCTTATGCGTTTTTCATGTAAGTCGGCGCTTAAAATGAAAAAAGCCAGCATATTGAATGCTGGCTTTTTTTAATGTCCATTTCCCGCAGGCGGGAGAGGGTGAGGGCTGTTAAGAAATGTAGGGCGGGTGCAACCCGCGCCGCCAGCTCTTCGTACACCTAAGCAGCGCGGGTTGCACCCACCCTACGAGATGACAAAAACAGCTCTGTTTGCACCCAACAATTAACGCGCTGCTGGTTCCGGTGGCATAGGCTTACGTGGAATTAACTCATCACGATTCGCTGTGTGCGCAACAAAGTTAGCCATTACCATCGCTGCTTGCATCATGTCGCCTTTTTGGATCTTGTCAAACAAATCCATATTGCTGTGATGGGTGCGTGTGAAATAGTCCATCGGTTCCTGGATAAATTGGAAGCCAGGCACGCCGACTGTGTCAAAACTCACGTGGTCAGTACTACCCGTTTTACGCAAGGTTGCAGTTTTTGCGCCAAGATCGTGGAATGGTGCTAACCAAGTATCGAAAATCACTTTCGCCGCTGCATTGTTTTCTGCGTAAATACCGCGAATTTTGCCGCCACCATTATCGAGGTTGTAGTAAGCAGAAATCTTGCCATGCAATGGCTTCAACATTAATGGACCCGTTGGACGACGCATGAAGCTAGGTAGATCTTTTTCTTTTGGATCGGTTGATTCAGCACGAGACGCTACATTTTTGTTGATAAAATCACGTGAGCCTAACAAGCCTTGCTCTTCACCGCCCCACAAGGCGATACGAATCGTGCGACGTGGTTTGAAGTTAATCGCTTTTAACAAACGCACTGCTTCCATCGCAACCGCGACACCCGCCGCATTGTCCGTTGCGCCAGTACCTGCATGCCATGAATCTAAGTGACCACCGAGCATGACGATTTCATCTTTCTTATCGCTACCTGTAATTTCAGCAAACACATTGATGGAGTTCGCTGGGTCTTCATCACCAAAATTAACGGCAACTTCCACTTCGGCCTCCACATCTTTTTTCTTTTCGATCAAACGGAATACACGGTTGTATTGTTCGGTCGACATGACCAAAGCGGATGGGCCAGTTGGCTCGCCTTGTTTGTAAGAACCACCGCCAGCCACGAAAATCGTACCGTCATCACCGCGTGACACATTCACGGTTGCGATCACACCTTCTTCAGTCAGGTAAGGATTAATTTTCTTGGCAAATGCCATACGCTTTGCCACTTCTGCCATATCCGTAGGCGGGCGAGCTGGTGCACCGCCTAATTCCATGTGCTCTAAGTCATGCAATTCTTGATCGGTATAACGCTTGGCATCAGGTGTTGTGTGCAGTTTGGTTGGCGTCATAGCGTCGCGCAACAATATTGTGCCTTTCAGTTTGCCTTTCCATTTGGCCAAATCGTCATCATTTTCCAATTTGGCATAAACCACTTTACCGCGCTTCACGCCGTCAGTACCAGGTGTCCACGCTTTTGGGATCGCAACCAATTCTAAATTTGATGGTGCGACCATGCGCATTGCTGCTTTTTCTAAAACCCAGCTACGACCAAATGGAGCAAAGCTGACCACTTGCGCGTTTTGCAAACCCCAGGTCGTTAATTGTGCCTTTGACCAGTCACCGGCTTTTTTCAAGCTCGGAGAACCTGTTAAGCGTGGTCCGATTTCATCGGTCAGGACACCCAGAGTTTCCATGATTTTGGAACGGTTAGTTCCTTCATCGCGAATTTTATTAACTAAAGCCAGATCGACTTTTTCGTCGGCAGCGATGGCCGGCAGTGTGGCGCTTGCAATTAGCGAGCAGACCAAGAGACTCATCAAACGCATCTTATTATTCCCTATAGTGAAGTACGCGAACTGGCGCGTAGTATTTATTTAATTATGGGTGTTGCTGAGATTATTCAGATGAACCGAAACGAATGCGACTCATTGAACCGAGTTAGATAAAGGATGAGTCGAATTGGTTCCCGAGTTTTTGTATCAAACTATAAGCAACTATGCTGCGGTGCGGAAAGGTGGCGTGGATTAAGGCCTTGAGGCGAATCAATAAAAAAGCCCCAGTCTCACCGAGACTGGGGGCTTAGCGCTCAAAATTAGTACTTAAAATCAATACTTGAAATTGATTCCTAAACGAAGGGCACGTGGTGAACCAGGGGTGATGTTGTTATTACTATGGGCGGATACATAGTGTTTTTTGTCAGCGAGATTCTCTACGTTTAACTGCAATTGAATATGCTTATCCCAAGCATAGAAGAGCGCTGCGTCGACCCGGGTGAAGCCTGGCAATTCCACCGTATTGTCGGTGGACGGATAAATTGCACCACGATAGACCAAACCTGCAGCGACACCCCATTGGCTGTTCAGGTCATAACGATTCCACAAGGACGCGCTATGAGTCGGCACTTGCGCCAGTGTTGCGCCCGCTTTCACGGTAGCAGATTGAGTGCGAGTGATCTTTGCGTCTTGGTAGGCATAGCCGCCCATGATGCTCCAGTCCGCATTGATTTTGCCACTGACAGCCAGTTCTACGCCTTTGGTGCGCTGGCCATCAACCAGAATGGTTTTCGTAGAGTCGGTGGGATCGGCAATGGCGACATTGCTACGATCTAATTGATAGACAGCAGCGCTCAAACTCAAGTCACGCAAGACATCCCATTTGGCACCGAGTTCAAAGTTCTTGAATTTTTCCGGATCAAAGGCCTTGTTGCTGGCAGTCAGTGAGGACAATTGATCGCCCGCACGTGGTGCGAATGCCAAACTGTAGCTGGCGTACAAGGACATTTCGGTGACTGGCTTGTAGATCAAGCCAGCACGTGGCGAAATTGGGGTATCTGTATTGTCAATTTTTTCGCCAGTACGGTTGTTGGTAAAGTCGATGCCGAAACTATCGCGACGCAGTCCAAGTATCGCTTGCCATTGTGCTGACAATTCGATTTGGTCTTGTACATAAATGCCGACGGTTTTTGCGACACCATGGTTGTTGGCAGTCGTCGCAGATGGACGGAAGACGACATTATTGGTAAATGGATTGCTGAGTGGCACAGAGATGCTGGTCGCATTGGCGCTAACACTCGGGAAGTAACCCGTGTTACGTAAGTTATCCGTGGTTTGCTGTCCTAATTCCAAACCCGCCAGTATCTTGTGTTTAACGCTACCGCTCAAAATGTCAAACGTCAGATCAGTTTGATTGAAAAAATTCTGACGTTGCGTGGTGTCGTTGTAGGCGCTCAAAGCCACGCTGGTGGCTGTGTTGTTAACGGCTCCGGAGAAAATGTTTTGGTAAAACTTATCGTAATCAGCATAACGTGTGCGGTTGCGTAAGCTATAGCCGTTGCCCAAATCGTGATCAATCAAGGCAGTGAAAGCATCGACGCGAGATGACGTTGGACTTAATGCGGCGTTACCAAAAAATACGCTGCTATCCACATTCAATGGCTTGCCTTGGTAGGAAGGTATGCCACGGTCGGCTATGCGATCATCTTTGAAATGCTCGTAGCCAAGCACGATGCTGGTGTTTTGACCGGCGCGGATCGCAAACGTTGGATTGATACCGCTGCGCTTGATGTTGACGCCATTGCGGTAGCTGTCAGAATTTTCCACCATAGCCGTAACGCGGAACGCCATGTTTTGATCAATCGCTTGACCAAGATCAGCGGTGGCGCGTCGATTACTCCATGAGCCCATAGTAATAGATGCTTCACGCACCGGTGTCCATTGGGCTTGTTTGGTCACGCGGTTGATGATGCCGCCCGAGCCGCCACGACCAAAGATCATGGCATTCGAACCTTTTAAAGCTTCGACGCTCTCGATATTGTAAAAATCGCGATAATATTGCACGTCGTCACGAATGCCATCGACGAAGAAATCACTGGTAGAACTATTGCCACGGAATACGGCCGTATCCCGATTACCTTCACCCTGCGCAGTGACGACGCCGGGTACATAACGAATCGCGTCCGCCATGCTTTGCATTGCCTGATCTTTGATCAGTTCTTTGGTG
The DNA here is from genome assembly GCA_963512475.1 of uncultured Undibacterium sp. GTDB lineage: Bacteria > Pseudomonadota > Gammaproteobacteria > Burkholderiales > Burkholderiaceae_D > Undibacterium. Next base: position 78 of record CAUPNA010000212.1, on the reverse strand, counting down.
ACTACCGTGATTGCTTGCGGTGTATCGCGTAACAAAGTGTCGGTCTTAGTAGCGGTACTGCTGATTTTGGCCGCGTAT
>CAUPNA010000211.1:0-5992 GCA_963512475.1 uncultured Undibacterium sp. | reverse complement strand
TTCCGACTCACTCATCGCATCATCGTGAAAACGCACATAAGTCGACACGTTTTCAATCAAAACCTGACGTTGCAAATAGTTTTGTAGAAAATCCACTCGATCGCAAACCAGCTTCAAAGCGCAGTCTGACAACGTTAATGGTAACAAGTCGTTGAGATGTTGCTGAGCGATAGCACCCCAGCACAAGTGTTCTGACACCAAAGCAGGTTGAATTCTGTCTACCAGACGCTTTAGCTTTTGCAGATGGGTCTGATTGATCTGATCAGCAGCAGAGCCTAGGCCAAGGCCAACGCCATGCAAACTGATGGGATGATTTTGTGCGACGTGTTCGAGTACATGCAAATCGAATCCACCATCACCAAAGTAATTTTCAGAGTGAACTTCTAGCCAGTCTATCTCTATTTGATGCTCTAAAAATTGACGATAGTGTGGAGCCCGCAAACCTATACCATTACCGGCCAAGACCGATAGTCCGGAAGTAGATTTGCGGTTCTCACTGGAAGAAAAATGATTCCTCAAGTTCAAATAAATCTAAGTCGCAAGGCTTAAGATTTAGGTGCTTCTAATTTCCCACCCATTTTTTCACAGCTACCGGCAGGTACTTTTTTCCACTCATTTGGGTCCTTGTCTTTCTTAGCTTGACCAGCGCATGAATGACTACCATTTTTTGTCGCACAATCATTTGCCCCAGCTTTAGCAATGCCATAGCACTTCTCTGTCTTTGGCGTATCGGCTGCCATCAAAGTAGAAGAACCCATTAAACCGGCCAGTGCCACTGCAATCATTGCTTTACTATTCAAGTTGCTCATATTTTCTCTCCAAAGTGAAATAAAAAAATAGCTTTAAGAAGCTACCAACTGCAAACTACAACGAGTAGTCGAAGCAATTAAAAAAAACTTACACAACCCATTCAAAAAAAATTTTGAATTTTGATTCTGCCTCGATTCAGGCCACTAGTAAAGCTTTTAAAATGGTGTATCCTGCCACTTTCACCGAACTTATTAGATTGGGCAGTCATGCAAGAAATCAGCTTTACCGTCGATGGCGAGTATGTGGAATTAAATCAGTTACTAAAATTGGTCGGCGTTTGTGACAGCGGTGGCGCGGGCAAGGTCATTGTCGCCAGTGGTGCGGTTCGTGTCGATGGCAAACAAGAGTTGCGCAAAACAGCAAAAATTCGCCCTGGTCAAAAAGTTCAGCTTGCCGATGTTTGTATCAAGGTACAAGCGTAAGGGTAAAGCGCTGGTAAGTAATAGTAAAATAATAGCAAAAACTAAATGCCGAACCCAGCGCTATTAACTAAGCACTATTAACTAAGCACTCTTCACGCAGCACTATTTACTAAGGCTGCTTCTGTTTCCTGCGATTTATCCGCGGGGATATCATTACTAATTAAAAATTGCGCCAGCATATTGTCCATGGTAGCTACATGGTGCTCGAACCATAAAGGCAATTCCTCTGCCAGACTTACGCCAAGATCGTGCTCACCGTCCGCATAACGGCGCCTTACCTCTTGCATCACTTGCAACACAGCATCATGTTCGCCTTGATGGCAGCCTGCTGGAGGAAAACTGGCCTCACGCATCCAAGTATTTTCTTGTGCAAAATGTTCAATCGAATGCGCAATCAATGCATCAAGACGATTTAGATAAGTTGCCGACTCATTCACAGATAACGCAGCGCACAAGGCAACGAATTCTTGATGCGTTTCATCCATCACATCATGTTTCAAACTTAATCGATCCGACCAGATCCATTCTGGTTTTGTCATACAAGCCCTCAGCAATATAAGTAGTATTTATTAATATTAAAAAATTACGGCTAATTTTTCTGACCACGTTCAGATGAAACGAATTATCTGAGGCTGCAGATTAATTATGCTCAATAGTGCAAAATTCTCCACAATTATCGCCGATTACATAAAAACCAGCATGCTTACTTGAATTAGCAATATCAAAATGCTTCGCGCTTGAATACCACTTATTTAGGAAAAATCGGCCCCCCACAAACAAAAACAGCGCTCAATTTTCATTGAACGCTGCTTCACATCAACAAAAGCAAATTGAATTAACTAAATCAACTAAGCCGTTGTGTTGATGTTACGCCCCAAATTAGGCGGCAAATTTGGCACTGTATTCGCAGTAGAATTAGGAATAGCTTCAATTAGCGCAGTCGCACTATCTTTGCTAATATCCATCGCCTTTTTCAGCACCGCAATGCTCACTTCTTGACTGACACCTACATCGGCTATCGTAGTTGCAGTTCTCGCAATTCCGGAAACATCCATGACAATTCTCCTTATCTATATCTCCTTAACGGCCAGAACATAAAGATACTTTAGAGTTTTTTTCAAATTTTTTTCATTTAAGATGAAGGTAACTGAATCGCTGTCTGAATATTGTCAATATTTACATTGAACTACTGAATCGCCCTTCGCCAAGATTGTTTAATAGCCAATCCAAAATTTGCTGAGTTTGATTCAAGTCTAGCCAAATAATGTGCTCAGGGCAATCGTTTGGCCGGGGCACATCGGAAGCGACCGCGACAACATGCTGATCATTTGGGTAAATCGCGGGTTTACCCAGTGCAGGACGAAATACTTCCATTTTTGCTATGGGCGCCCACTTATAACCTTCAATTAAAGTCAAATCTGCTGGTGCAAGGCGTACCAGCAACTCCGCTAATTGAGGTTCAGAAGCGGTGGATAATTCGTGAACAATCGCATAGCGAAAAGGTGAAATTAATAAGACTTCTTGCGCGCCAGCTCGGCGCAACCGAGCGCTGTCCTTATGTTCAGGCTCCAAAATCACATCGTGATGACTATGCTTGACCAAATTAACGCGTTTACCTTGAGCAATTAATCCAGCAAGTAAAATTTCCAACAAGCTGGTTTTGCCACTCCCCGACCAGCCTATTATTCCTAATAATGCAGTTTTCATGTTTTTAAATCAGCCAATAAAAAAAGGAGTATAGCGAATACTCCCTTTTTGACAGAATTAAAATTAAAGCTGTGTCGCTTATGATTGAGTCATTCTTTGATTTACTTATCCAGGATCAAATTCCTTAAAATGAAGAACCCCTCAACCACTATTGCGTAAACCTGCTGCAATACCATTGATCGATAAATGAATCCCGCGACGTACACGTTCGTCTTCATCACCCTGACGATAGCGTTTCAAGAGCTCAACCTGCACGTGATTCAAAGGTGACAGATAAGGGAATCGATTGACGATAGAGCGTTTGAGCAAAGGGTTATCCGACAACAAATCCTCACGACCTGAAATCTGTTTCAAGACAGCGATCGTCAAGGCATGTTCCGCTTCTAAACGAGGGAAGATGCGATTGCGTAATTCCTCGTCCTTAACCAATTGTGCGTAACGACTGGCAATACCAATATCACTCTTGGCCAAGACCATTTCCATATTCGACAACACCGTTGAGAAAAACGACCAGTCTTTAAACATCGCTTGTAAAGTCTGCAAACCATTACTTGGATTCGCTTCCAGATACTGCTTGACCGCACTACCAAAACCAAACCAGCCCGGCAACATCAAGCGGCATTGTGACCAGCTAAATACCCAAGGAATAGCGCGCAAATCCTCAATCGCCGTCGACTTCTTACGCGATGCTGGACGACTACCAATATTCAAACCAGCAATCTCAGAAATCACTGTCGATTCCCAAAAATACTGTTCAAATCCTTCTGTCTCATACACCATATTGCGGTAGGCTTTAAAGGCATTTTCGGACAAGGCTTCCATCGTTTTGAGAAACTCTGGACGCGGTGCCAATTCGGTATGTGAGAGCAAACTTGCTTCCATTGTTGCGGCTGCTAAGACTTCCAAATTACGACGCCCTACTTCGGGATTCGCATATTTTGCGGTAATGACTTCACCTTGCTCTGTCAAACGAATCTGACCTTGAACCGCACCTGCTGGTTGTGCCAAAATCGCTTGATAGCTTGGACCACCGCCACGACCAACTGAGCCGCCACGACCATGGAATAAGCGCAGACGAACTTGATGTTTAGCGAAAATCTCGACCAGATCAATTTCGGCCTTATACAATTCCCAGCCGGAGGTTAAGAAACCACCGTCCTTATTACTATCAGAATAGCCGAGCATGACCTCCTGCGCATTGTTGCGGCTTTCTAACAAACGTGCATAAGCAGGAATACCGAACAATCTATCCATCGCTGGCGCACTATTTTGCAAGTCGCCGATCGTCTCAAACAAAGGAATAACATTGACATCCAAACGGCCTTCAGCAGGATGCAATAAGCCTGATTCTTTCAATAGCAAAGCCAATTCCAACATATCCGACACACCATCCGTTTTCGAGATGATGCAATTGGGGACAGCGCCTTTCCCATAACGTTGCTGTGCTGTACAGGCGGCGCGGTAAATCGCCAGCTCGGATTGTGTTTCTTCAGAATACGTTAAATACGGTGACGCCAAAGGACGCGATGAACTGATTTCTGCAACCAAGACTTCGATACGCTGATCTTCATTCAACTCCAGATACTGCAATGAAGGATTCGTGGCTTGCAACAATTCAGCGACGACGCGCTCATGCACATCGGAGTTTTGACGCAAATCGATAGGTGCGAGATAGAAACCAAATACGCGAACAGCACGACGCAAATGACGCAAACGACCGCGAGTAATTCCTATCGAGCCATTGTCCGAGAGTGATTTATGAATAGTATCTAGATCTTCCACTAACTCTTCGGCACTTGCATACGCATCCGCGACACCGCACGGAGCAATCACTGGGTCTAGTCCAAGCAAGTTCTTAAACGTACTCGCCAAGCGTGCATACACACCACTCACCGCCAGGCGATACGGTTCATCGGCTCGATGCGGCGAATGATCAGGAGAGCGCTCAGCAAGTGCCACCAACTCTGGCGAAACCTTCACCAGCAAAGTCGCCATCGACAATTGTGAGCCCAAGGTATGCAATTCTTCCAAATAGAATTTGAATGCGCGCGTGGATTGCATCGTTAAGGTTTTTTCTAAAACGCTGGCAGTCACAAATGGATTACCATCGCGATCACCACCGATCCAGCTGCCTAAACGCATAAAACTAGGCAATTCGGTTTTTTCAAAACGCTGGTCTTTACTTGCTAACAAATCTTCTAGGCCTGCGTACAAATGCGGCAATTCACGCAAGAAGGTGTAATCATAAAAACTCAAGCCATTTTCAACTTCATCGAGCACCGACAATTTCGACATACGTAACATACGCGTCTGCCACAAGGTCAAGACTGCACGTTGTAATGCGTCTTCATTCGCCCGTGATTCTTCTGGGGTCAATTGCATACGATCACGTTCATCTAATAAGCGTGTAATCACCATCTGGCAATTCAAAATACTCTTACGCTGCACTTCCGTTGGATGTGCAGTCAATACTGGACTAACCTCAGCAGTCTGGAAGAAGGTATTCAAATTCTCTGCACCATTATCGCTAGCAAACAGTGTTTCGATCGTGTGCGCCAGACTGCCGCGACGCGGCGCGGAACCTGCAATCAAGTGAGCGCGGGTACGACGAATATGATGCTGATCTTCGGCCAAATTCACCAGGTGTGAAAAATAACTGAATGCGCGAATCAGATGCGTGGTTTGATCATTGGTGAGTGTGTCGAGAGTATTTTCCAGCTCTGCGCGCGCGGCTACATCGGCATCACGACGAAAACGTATCGAATTTTGACGTACCGTTTCAATGAGAGAAAAGACTTCCTCACCGTGTTGGTTACGAACCGTGTCACCCAAAATGCGCCCGAGGCGGCGGATGTCTTCACGGAGGCTTTGGTCTTTATCGTCAGCGATATCGTTCATGATCGTGTTTTTCAGTCAAGTCTGGATGTTGGTAAAACGAGGGTAAATCAGCAAAACAATAAGTGTAGGGGTAACCCGTGCACATAAAAGTCAAAACATCTTAACAAAGCGGATAGCCCTAAAGCAGGTATATCAACTTGATTCAATATAGATCA
>CAUPNA010000210.1:0-6070 GCA_963512475.1 uncultured Undibacterium sp. | reverse complement strand
TGGGATGTGGAGCCTTGGTAAAGCGCTTCATTGCAGCATCAATATTCGTCACTTGAAATTCAGCGCGTTGAGAAGTCTCCACTGCGACAGCGCTCTGGCTTGCAATGAGGCTAAGCGCAAAGACACTCATGAATAAAGCGTTTAACAAACTTGGCATAACGACTCCCATCTTCAAATGTGTTTCATCCCGTTCTCTGGGACAATCATACCGCAAACTGCAAACGATACAGGTTTGCATAGGCGGCATCTTTCGCCAGTAATTGTGCATGAGTTCCCACTTCGACAATCTGGCCCTCGACTAAGACCACAATTCTGCTGGCGCGTTCAATCGTTGATAAACGATGTGCAATCACTAGCGTTGTACGGCCTTGCATTAACTCATCTAATGCCGCCTGTACCGCCCGTTCAGATTCACTATCGAGTGCAGAAGTCGCTTCATCTAAAATCAAAATCGGTGCGTTTTTATAGATCGCCCGGGCTATCGCTAAACGCTGACGCTGACCGCCCGACAGTCGCATGCCATTGTCACCGATCATGGTTTGCAATCCATCTGCCATCTCATTGATGACATCTTGCAAGTGAGATGCTTGAACCGCATAAGCAATCCGTGCTGGATCTGGATTAGCATCACCGTAAGAAATATTCGCGGCAATTGTGTCGTCAAACAAGATTACATTTTGACTCACCATCGCTATTTGCTGGCGTAAGCTCTTAAGCGACAGATCTGATAGCGCAATACCATCGAGTAAAATCTGACCGCTATCTGGCTCATAGAAACGGGGAACCAGATTCACCAAAGAGGTCTTACCGCCGCCAGACATCCCCACTAAGGCAATGGTTTCTCCTGCTTCCACATGTAGATTAATCTGATTCAATGCACGCTGTTCTTGTCCCGGATAGGTAAAGCTCAGGTCCTTAAACTCGAGCTGCCCTGACGCCCGTCCTGCTATCGTCTGTCCGCTCTCAATTTCGGGGATTGCATCAACCATGCGGTACACAGATTCAGCGGCGGCCATGCCACGCTGCAAGGGGCCGTTCAAATCCGCCAAGCGCTTTAAGGGAGTCAGTAACATCATCATCGCCGTAATGAAGGTCACAAAGTCCCCTACCGTCGTGGCATCTTTACGCGCTTGCGCCAAGGCGAGCATGATCACGATAGCGACGGCGACTGATGCCAGGATCTGTGTCAAGGGCGTAGTGAACGACACCGCCACTGTACTTTTCATGGTGTAACTACCTAGCTTCTTATTTTTTTCTTCGAAGCGCCGTTGTTCATATTGTTGTCCACCAAAAATACGAATCACCTGATGTGCACGGGTGGTTTCTTCTATGACTTGTGTCAGCTCACCACTGACTTCCAAAGATTGGTGATTTAATTTACGCAGGCGTTTGCTAACTCCACGAACTAAAATCGTCATGCCTGGAATCAAAATAATCGTGACGAGTGTCAACTTCCAGTTGAGCCAAATCAGATAGCCCATTAAGACCATGACGGTCAGCGAATCACGGAACAAAGTTGTGATCGACACTTTCACCATTTCCACAATTTGCTGGGCTTCAAACATGATGGTATTAATGATACGTCCACTCGATTCGGCGTGATAAAAACCGACAGGGACATGCAATAATTTATCAAAGACTTTTGCTCGCAGCTCGTTCAGCAAATTCACTGAAATTCGGCTCATCAAATAACTGGTGGTAAAGGTACAGGCACCACGAAAGACGAAGATACCGATCAGGATCGCGGGTACATACCAAAGCGGAAAATCCATGGTCTGGGTTGCCGGTCCATTTGCAGTACTGCGGCCAAAGCCGTTATCGAGCAACATTCCCAAGCCCCAAGGCAAAGCGACTTCCGTCAAGGCCGTACCGCACATCGTCAACACAGTAAGAATCAAATAAGCGCGATACTGCGTGACCGAGGCCCACAGACGTTTCAGGATAGGTTTGTTCAGTTTGGCCATAATTTATGTAGTTTTTGAGGCAGTGCGCGTGACGCCAGCCATAGGTATTGCCAGCAAGATCAACATCGCAAAAGCAAACACGCCGTCGCGTAAGATGGCGTTAAAACATGCGGCAAACATCATTGCAATTGTGAGCGTGGAAACTAACATGGCTCGTTCTGTATGTTCAGAGCTCACCATCTGAAAGGCGACCCGCAACTGGGTAAGCCAGATCGCCAGCAAAGTAATCAAACCGCCGATTCCTAGTTCAAACCAATACAGCAAATAGTCATTATGCGGTGTGGTCATTTTTTCGCTGATCTGACCTTGGGCTTTTTGTTGATACATGGGAAGCCAATTACCTATGCCATGTCCAAACCATGGGCTAGCTGTAATCATCTGCCACGTATTCATATACAACTCTAAACGCATGCCATCCTCGCTGACTTGCTTAGTCTGACCAAAATCACGTACTTGATGGACAGTACAAATTGCACGATTGAGCATGATTTCCGCACCATGCATCTTATGCACATCATGCATTTGTTTTGCCAGACAAGTAACGGGAGATGGCAGATGTGTAACGTAGTTGATCGTGAAAAATAAAGAAGCAATAGCGGCTGCTGAAGCAAGTAACTGCCACCAACGAAAACGGAAATTACGACAAACGATAACCCCGCACAGCAGGACAAACAACAAACTAGCGGTACGTGATTTTGTACACATTACCAAAGCGACTACAACATAAAAGAAACTAAGCGCACGCCACACATGATGATTTTTACGCAAACGCCATTCATGCAACATCCACGCAGCAGCGATCGCCAATAGTAAGCCCAGCAAAATGGACTTATTTCCTTCATACACAACATAACTCTTAAAAAGCTTAATCGCGGGTAAAGCGCCGACGGCATTGAGATAAAACAAGGTCGCTGCGAGCACCGCGCCGAAAAAGAAATGTTTGACAGCTTTGTTTTGCCAAGCGCCATGCCTGAGTGTCAACATCGGAAATAACAACCAGTAACTTTGGTAATGCGAAAAAGCCGCTGCAAACTCACCTTCAGGACGTGGGTGAATAAAGCTAAGTTTGATAGAAACAATACTCAAGGCAAGCACGGGTATAAACAAAGCAGACGATCTGATCCGGCTTAATTTGTCTTGCCAATCGCCAGACAACGCCCAACTAATTAGAAATAAAACCAAACCCGCATACATCAATCCCACTTGAAAAAATAAGGTGATGGGTAGCCATGACAGAATCTGCGACGGCAATTGTTGTTGCCAATTCGCTGAGGACGAAAGTATGGGCTTAGAAGAAATCATACTGGCGATATCTGGTCTATCAGGCATATTCAATTTTGACATTCGATGGTTTTAACCAATCACCGAGTTTTTTGCGCAATTGATCATCCGGATTAACGCGCCAGTTATCCGAGAAGTACAACTCGGCAGCAGCGGTTTGATTCGCATAGTCAATCAACACAGGACAACCTTCACTATTCAAATGTGCCTGTAGAATCTCTGCGAGTTTTTTGGTGTCAGCCTGGGAGTCGAGCTTCACGCGCAAACCCTGGGAAAATTGTACGCGCGCCCGACCGATGTCCATCACACGTTCAGCCGTTATACGCAAACCGCCGTTGAATCGATCTTCCGACACTTTGCCCATCACAGCGAGGAATTCATCTTCTTTAAAAATGCCTTTGAATTCTTCCGCTAATTCGCCGTACACCGTGACTTCAACCACCGCCGTGCCATCATCTAAAGTGACGATCAACAAACGTCCACGCTGCGTCATTTGCGTGCGTAATCCAGCGATCACACCACCGATCAAACGCAGGTCGCGTGATGGTTCAACTTTCGCCAAAGTGGTCTTGATGAACTGTCGCACTTCTGGCGCATAGGCATCAAACAGATGCCCCGACAAATAGAAACCAAGCGCCTGCTTTTCCTCCAACAAACGCTGGCGATCAGACCAATGCTCTGCCTTCACATACTCTGGTGGTGGAATCATGTCATCATCGTCACCGAATAAGCTGACTTGATTCGCCGAAGCTTCTGCCTGCTCTGCAACAGTCAAAGCAAAATCCACTGTCGCTAACAGCACTGCTCTATCTTGCTTTAAACAATCCATCGCGCCGGCACGTATCAAAGATTCGATCGTACGGCGGTTAACCTGACGCTTATCGACGCGTTTACAGAAATCAAAAATATCGCTGAAAGGTCCACCATTTTTGCGCGCTGTAACGATGCTTTCAATCGCGTTTTGCCCCGAACCTTTGACTGCACCCAAGCCGTAACGGATTTGCGTCGCCTTTTTGCCGGTTTCGCCCACTGGCATGAAGCGATAGTCAGATTGGTTGATATCAGGTGCCAGCATTTTTAGCTTGCAGATATCAATCGCGTCTTCGACCAAGATTTTTACCTTATCGGTATCATCCATCGCGAGCGACATATTGGCGGCCATAAACGCAGCCGGATAATGGGCTTTCAGGTACGCAGTGTGATACGACAGCAAGGCATACGCAGCAGCATGGGATTTATTAAAGCCATAGCCCGCAAATTTTTCCATCAAGTCGAAAATCTCATCGGCTTTTTCTTGCGGCAAACCATCCTTAGCTGCACCGTCGCGGAAAATCTGGCGATGTTCGGCCATCTCTTCGGCTTTCTTTTTACCCATCGCACGGCGCAGCAAATCCGCACCGCCGAGTGAATAACCACCAACCACCTGCGCCATCTGCATAACCTGCTCCTGATACACCATAATGCCGTAGGTTTCAGACAAAATACCTTCGGTTCGCGGATCAGGATAGTCAAACTTTTCGCCGTGCTTACGCTTACAGAAGTCCGGAATCAAATCCATAGGCCCCGGACGATACAAGGCCACCAGCGCGATAATGTCTTCGAAGCGATCAGGGCGCGCGTCTTTCAACATGCCTTGCATGCCACGGCTTTCTAGCTGGAAGACAGCGACTGTTTTCGCTTTGGTGAGGAGTTCATATGAAGCCCTATCGTCTAGCGGCAATTTGGATAAATCAAACTCCGCCATCGCTGGATCGAGCATTTTGATATAGCGCACTGCTCGATCAAGAATCGTCAAGGTGGTCAAACCCAAAAAGTCGAACTTCACCAGACCGACGGCTTCGACGTCATCTTTATCGTATTGCGACACCACACCAGAATCACCACCTTGTGTGTAGAGCGGGCAAAAATCAGTAAGCTTGCCTGGCGCAATTAAGACGCCACCGGCATGCATACCGATGTTACGCGTGATACCTTCGACTTGTTGCGCTAAGTCGAGCAAGGTTTTGACTTCTTCTTCATTCTCTTGTCGTTCTGCGAGCAAAGGTTCTTCGACGATCGCTTCGGCAATCGTGACTTGCTTGCCCGGTTTAAATGGAATCAGTTTCGACACACCATCGCAAAACATATAACCAAAATCAAGTACACGACCAACGTCCCGAATCGCGCCTTTAGCGGCCATGGTTCCAAATGTCGCGATCTGCGATACCGCTTCTTTGCCGTAACGATCTTTCACATATTGAATAACGCGGTCGCGGCCTTCCTGACAGAAATCAATATCAAAGTCGGGCATGGAAACACGTTCAGGATTCAAAAAACGTTCAAACAGCAAATTGTATTGGAGCGGATCAAGGTCAGTAATCAAGAGCGCATAAGCAACCAAGGAACCCGCACCAGAACCACGACCCGGTCCAACCGGCACGCCGTTATTTTTTGCCCATTGAATAAAGTCAGCAACGATCAGGAAATAACCTGGGAAACCCATTTTGATAATGGTATCGGTTTCAAACTTCAAACGGGCTTCATAGCGCTCACGATTTTGTTCACGCTTTTCTGGATTGGGGAAAAGATTTTCTAATCGGAATTCCAAACCGCGCTTCGCTTCAAACACCAGAAAATCATTAATCGTCATGCCTTCTGGCGTCGGAAAATCTGGCAACTTCGGCTTACCAAGTTCTAGTTTCAAATTACAACGTTTGGCGATTTCCACTGAGTTGGCGAGTGCACCAGGAATATCGGCAAATAAGGCCAACATCTCGTCTCGTGATTTAAAGCATTGTTGGTCATTGAATTTGCGCGCACGCCTGCCGTTCGCCAGCATCTCTCCT
>CAUPNA010000209.1:0-6088 GCA_963512475.1 uncultured Undibacterium sp. | reverse complement strand
GCTAAATCACGCATAGGAAGCGTAGCAAGACAAATCGCTAAATAAAGAGGGCATATTACGCACCAACTACTTTTGAAGAAGCTTATTTTCTTTTTATTGTATGCTGTCGTTTTACTTAAGCTTTCTCTTAAAGGCGAAATCAGATCATGCTTAACTTAAAAGTAGCTCCAAAAAATATGCCATTTCAATTGTATTTAAGCTATTTTTTTGTCGGATTAATTCTGTTTTTTGGGACTATTAGTACCTTATATTTTCAATCTTCGACGGAGCGCCTTTTGCTCAATGAAGCAAGGGACAACTTCGAAAGAATTAATGCCAATGCGACTAATCATATAAATGACATTTATAAGAATGCTGCGAACAGCGTAGAGTTATTGTCTGAACAACGTTTAGTACATGCTACGACACTCCCTGAACGCCTCAATAGTTTGCCGTATTTAGTGACGGCCTTACGCTCACAAACCAGTTTGTCGGCCCTATATATTGGCTATGAAAATGGGGATTTTTTCCTACTTCGCCCTTGGCAAAATGAACCACAGTTACAAGAAAAATTTCACGCTCCAAAAACAAGCGCTTGGCTTGTACAAAGTATAGAAGTCAACGCCGAGCATGAAACGGGAACCTATCTATTTTTCGACCAAAATTTAAAATTACTAAAAAAGCAAAGCCCAAGCGACTATCAATTTGATCCGCGACAACGCACTTGGTACCAACATGCCAAAACTAGTCACGTCATCACAAGTAGTTCTCCTTATGTATTTTTCTCAACGGGCAAAGTAGGCGTTTCAATTTCAAAAGAAAGTGGCAATAAAGACGCAGTTGTCGGCGCAGATCTACGCCTTGAAACATTGCAAAACAACTTACTTCAATACAAAGGTACGCCTGACTCTCGTTTTCTATTATTAACGACTCGACAAGAAGTGTTGGGAAGCAGCAAAGGAATTCCCAACTTTAAACAAGCGTCGGATGAGCCAGTCGCATTACCCAAATTGGCTGATTTTGACGGCATGGTTATGGGTACTTTACGTGATCAATATGCAGATCGGAAAAACAGTATTTTTTCTTTTCAAGCTGTCAATGACACTTGGGAAGGGATGATCAAAGACATCGCGATTCCTGGTGGCGAACCCTTGCAATTTTGGGCTGCCGCACCGCATGCAGAACTACTGGCTCCCGCCATTGCGATACGCAATCAAGGTTTACTGATTAGCGTACTCATATTAATTCTCAGCATGGCTTGTGCCTATTGGCTGTCACTTAAAGCTTCTCGACCTTTAGTTCAACTAAACGATGAGGCACTGAGAATTGCTCGTTTTGATTTTAGTCAGCCCATTTCTGCCAATTCAAGAATAACGGAGATTGCTGAGCTGACGTCCTCCATGCAGACAATGAAAGTAACTATTGAACATTTTTTAGAGCTATCACAAGCGCTGGCGCAAGAAATGAATTTTGAGAAGCTATTACATCGCATCGTCTCCGATATGTGTAAGCTCACGCAAGCTCATGGCGGCATGATTTATTTATCAGGCAATGATGAAAACGAATTTAAATTAGCCCATGTGCAATGGGGCACAGTGACAAACGAAGCGAGCGGTGACGTGCCACACATGTCTATGCAAAACGATCCTCAGCACCCATTGATGCAAATGCTTGCGCAACAGCTGGAGCTCGCAAAGTTCACGCAAGAACAAGTTCAGCACTATTTTCCATTTGTGTCATCGCAGCAGCACGATCCAGCGTCGACTATGCACCTCGTCCTATTCCCTTTGAAAAATAAAAAAGGCGAGATGTTAGGTTTGCTCAGCTTAGCTTTAGGCGAAAAGCAGGCTTTCAACACTGAATTGATGGCATTTGCTCGTGCACTATCCGCATCTGCTTCCATCGCACTCAATACACAACGCTTGGCCGATGAACAAAAGATTTTGATGAATGCGATTATTGAATTGCTAGCTGGTGCTATTGATGCCAAAAGTCCATACACAGGTGGCCATTGTCAACGAGTTCCGGTTATTACGACGCTCCTTGCTGAAGCCGCTTGTGCGACGACGAAAGGTGCGTATGCCAATTTTAGTCTCGATGACGATGAACGTGAAGCCCTCCGGATTGCTTGTTGGTTGCATGATTGCGGAAAGATTACCACGCCAGAATTTGTGATCGACAAAGCGACCAAATTAGAGAGTTTATATGACCGCATTCATGAAGTACGTATGCGTTTTGAAGTGCTGAAACGCGATGCCGAATTAGCGCATTTAAAAGCTATTATGCAAGGCGGAGATGCGGAAAAGCTCTTGCAAGATTTAGCTAATCAAGTGAATACTCTGGATGAAGAATTTGCTTTTGTTGCTATGTGTAATGAAGGTGGCGAATTTTTATCCACAGAAAAAATCGAGCGCCTCAATCAAATTGCCAAGCGCACGTGGTTAAGGACGATGGATGACAATTTAGGTATTTCACACGAAGAAAAAGCACGGAAATCCTGGTCCGACAAGGCAGGAGCAACAAGCCTACCGACTTTGGAAAGTTTATTGACAAATAAACCCGAGCATATTCATATCCGTGCAGCACGTGATCAAATAGCACTAGATAACAAATGGGGCTTCAAAATGAAAGTACCCGAATTGCTTTATAACCGCGGTGAACTTTATAACCTCTCCGTCTCTCGCGGAACATTGAGTGAAGAAGAACGCTACAAAATTAACGAACACATGATTCAAACCATTATGATGTTGGATAAATTGCCATTCCCACGGCATTTGCGCCAAGTCCCTGAAATTGCAGGAGGACACCACGAAAAAATGGATGGCACAGGTTATCCAAAGCAATTGAAACGCGATGAAATGAGTCCATTGGCGCGCATGATGGCGATTGCCGATGTTTTTGAAGCATTGACTGCAGTTGATCGTCCCTACAAAAAGGGCAAGCTGCTATCTGAAGCAATCAAGATTATGTCATTTATGAAAAAAGATCTTCACATTGACGCTGAGCTGTTCGATCTATTTTTAAGTTCAGGTGTCTATTTAAACTATGCGCGTCAATACATGCGTCCAGAACAAATTGATGATGTGGATTTAAGCTTGTATCTGTCTTAAAACCAATCCACCTAGTTAATTTATTGTCTCATCAGTCGCTTCGCTGCGATTGTGTACGGCGTTCCACTGAGTGCTTGAATTATTTTCTTTGCTGCGTCGCTTCTATTTTTAGATTGATTCAACATCAAATGAGTCTATTTGCGTTTGTAGCTGTTGGGCGACCTTGTTACAAACCCATTCACATAATTGATAAGTAGTTGGATCGGCAATTTGATAATAAACAAAGGTGCCGCGACATTTTCTTGTAACGAGACCGCTTTTCGCTAGAATCGATAGATGGCGCGAAACATTCGCCTGTGAACATGCACAAACTACAGCGAGCTCTCCCACTTTCTGTTCCCCATAACGTAAATGATTAAGTATTCGTAATCGAATTGGTTCAGACAAGGCAAAGAAATACTGCGCGACATGACAGATCGCGGGTTCTGGCAATCCATCTATGGAGCCATAAGGCTCAGTTTTTGGTGTCATATAGGTATCATTTAAAGAAATAATTCATCTCTGGAAGTTTTTTTGATTTCTTATTTGCGCATTTACGCAAATAAGTATATTATTCAATCCAATCAAAAGCAAACAAATCTATTTCTTCTTTTTCTCCTACGGAGTGCTGAATATGCCGAAACTTTTTTTAAAACCTTTGATCCTCGTAATTTACATTGCGACGTTCTCGGGTATAGGTGTGACATGGGCGCAGACAACGAAAACATTGATGACAGTACCTGTGCGCGCCGCGAGCAACGATGTACTAATTAGCGCTGATGGCGTCGTAGAGGCAGTGCGCAACACGGTTATTTCACCGCAAGTATCTGGTGCCATTGTGCAACTTCCAGTACAGGCTGGTGACGTCATTAAAGCAGGGCAGTTATTGGTGAGACTGGACGCCCGAGCTGCGCAGCAAGATGTGACAGCAAGTAAAGCGCAGGTTGATGCTGCGCGAGCCAACTTGGCGGTCGCTGAAAAAGACTATGAACGTCAAAAACTTCTTTTTGAAAAGAACTACATTAGTCAAGCGCAGCTAGATCGGGCTCAGGCTCAATTCAAGTCCGCTGCTGCTCAGGCTAACGCACAGATTGCCCAAACTGGTGCGGTACAAACGCAATCTGGTTTTTATTCCATATCAGCACCCTATAATGGCATCGTATCGAACATGCCCTCAGCGATTGGTGATATGGCGATGCCTGGGCACCCGATTATGACGGTATATGATCCAACGGCGTTACGCGTCATCTTTACCGTACCGCAAGCCAAGGTCGCTGCATTAAAACTAGCACAAGGTTTGTTGATAGAGATTCCCTCATTACCCGCAGAATCTCGCTATGTCTCGGCCAAATCAGTCACTGTAATGCCGCTTTCTGATGCATCAACTCACACAGTACAACTACGCGTGGATCTGCCTGCAGGGTTGAAAGCGGTACAGCCAGGTATGTTTGCCAGAGTTAGTTTGAGTTTGGACACAAACAGCTTAAATAAAACCAAAACTCATGTCGTCGCAGGTGATGATAGTCGCCTATACGTGCCAGCTTCTGCGGTATTTCGCCGATCTGAGTTGTATGCCGTGTACGTGGTCAATGCACAGGGTAAGGCTATGTTAAGGCAAATTAAGCCTGGGCCAAGATCTGGTTCTGAGCAAGAGATCTTAAGTGGCGTTAGCAAAGGCGAATTGGTTGCTGTTGATCCATTGGCGGCAAGTCTGTCCACCACAAAATAAGGGGCACGCATGTCCAAGGATATACAAGCAATGGGTGTTTCAGGCCGGATTGCCAAATTTTTTCAATCGTCGCAGTTGACGCCTTTGATTGCATTGGTCGCTTTTTTGCTCGGCCTATTTGCCGTAATGGTCACTCCACGTGAAGAAGAGCCGCAGATCAATGTAACGATGGCAAATGTCCTGATTCCGTTCCCCGGCGCCTCGGTGAAAGAGGTTGAGCAAGCTGTCTTGATTCCCGCCGAACAGGTTTTAGGACAGATTGCCAATGTAGAACATGTTATGTCGGTAGCGCGTCCGGGTTTGGCGATTATCACAGTTCAGTTTGAAGTTGGTATACCTCGAACCGAGGCTTTGGTCAGACTGTATGACACCGTGCATAGTAATCGTGACTGGTTACCAGCAAATTTGGGTACGCTAGAGCCAATCATCAAACCAAAAGGAATTGATGATGTGCCTATCGTCTCACTGACGCTGTGGAGTAAAGCTGCCGATACTGGGGCTGCCACGTTAGAGACCGTTGCGCACAGTGTGGAAGCGGATTTGAAACGAGTTAAAGGCACACGCGAAATCAGCACGATAGGTGGCCCCGGTAGAGCAATTAACATCGCCTTAGATCCGACCAAATTGGCTGCTAACGGTCTCACCGTGATGGATCTGCAAGGCACGCTACAAGCGGCAAATCTTAGCCTGCCCGCAGGCGAATTGAGTTCAGGTAATCGCAATGTCGCTATCGAAGCTGGCCCTTTTTTGAATGACGCGCGTAGCGTCGGTGAACTGGTGGTTGCAGTCAAAAATAAGCGCCCGATATTCTTACAAGATGTGGCGACGATAGAAGATGGTTCTTTGCAAGCAAGCAAATACGTCTGGCATGGAATAGCAGGTACGGCAAAAACAAATGCTGGAGAGTACCCAGCGGTCACCATCGCTGTGACCAAGAAGCCAGGACAAAATGCCGTTGACGTCGCAGATGCCGTTATCGCGAGAGTCGAGTTATTGAAGAATACGGTGATCCCAGCGGGGGTTGAGGTCAATGTATCGCGTAATTATGGACAGACCGCCGATGATAAAGCGAAGAAACTCATTCAAAAACTCTTGTTTGCCACTTTATCGGTAGTCGCGTTAGTGTTTATCGCGCTCGGTCGTCGTGAAGCGGCCATTGTTGGTACAGCGGTGATATTGACCCTGACAGTGACTTTGTTTGCCTCTTGGGTCTGGGGCTTTACGCTCAATCGCGTCTCTTTGTTTGCTTTGATATTCTCTATCGGCATTCTGGTGGACGATGCGATTGTGG
>CAUPNA010000208.1:0-6264 GCA_963512475.1 uncultured Undibacterium sp. | reverse complement strand
TTATTCACCAGATTTTTCTCAATTTTATTTTGAAATTGAGCATGAATAACATACAAAAAAAGCGACAAAGAGTTCGGCTAAACCCTTTGTCGCTTATTTTCCTAGGCTAAATAGCTAATTTATTTGATTAAATTGGCTTCTGGCTGAAATTTTGATCCGAATTTAGGCTGAGGAATGCAAGGTTCGGTAAATTTAAGCAAAAAACTTACGCCAGATAATGCGTTTTTACTTTGGTATAAAACTCTAGCGCCATGCCACCTTGTTCGCGTGGTCCGAAGCTCGACGCTTTGCTGCCGCCAAACGGTACATGGTAGTCAACGCCAGCGGTGGGTGCATTGACCATTACCATTCCGGCTTGCATTTCACGTCTGAATTGGGTCGCATATTTGAGTGACGTGGTACAGATGCCACCCGATAGACCATAGGGTGTTGCATTCGCGACTTGGATTGCTTCCTCAAAATTATTGACTTTTACTAGCGTGCTGACCGGGCCAAATACTTCTTCTTGATTCAAGCGAGCATATGGGTTGTGATTTTCTATCAACGCGGGACTAAAGAAATAGCCCTCACCGGTTAGACGTTCACCGCCTGCTAATAATGTACCACCTTCTTCTTGACCTATCGTGATGTAATGCAGGTTTTTATCGAGTTGACGTTGATCCACTACGGGGCCAATTTGACTGACTGGATCAAGCGCTGCGCCGACTTTAAGTGCTTTCGTTCTTTCTATAAACGCTGCTGCAAACGCAGGATATATCTGCTCTGTAACAATAGTACGGCTCGAGGCGGTACAACGTTGACCCGTTGAATAAAAGGCGCCATTGACCGCGCATTCAACCGCAATGTTTAAGTCGGCATCATCCAAAATGACTAAGGGATTTTTGCCCCCCATTTCTAACTGAAACTTTTTCAAACTAAGTGCGCAATGCTGAGCGATTAATTTGCCAGTGCCGACCGAGCCAGTAAAACTAATCGCATCGACGGCTGGATGTTCGACCAGCGCCTTACCTGCGACGCCATCGCCCATCACTAAATTGAATGCGCCTTTAGGTAAACCGGAGCGCGAGATGATTTCAGCTAGGGCCCAGGCGCACCCAGGTGTTAATTCAGAGGGTTTTATGACAACTGTATTGCCGCATGCGAGTGCCGGTGCGCTTTTCCAAGCAGGAATCGCGATTGGGAAATTCCAAGGCGTAATTAAACCAACGACACCAACTGCTTCACGTGATGTGATGACTTCCATGTTAGGCCGCACTGAGGCGATCGCTTGGCCGCCGATGCGCAAGGCTTCCCCAGCAAAGAATTTAAAAATGTAGCCGGCACGTGCGACTTCACCTATGGCTTCCGGCAAAATTTTACCTTCTTCACGCGCCAGCAAAGTGCCGAGTTCTTGTTTGCGCGCGAGAATTTCGGTGCCGATAAAATCCAAGACATCAAAACGTTGTTGCGGTGTTGATCGACTCCACGCGGGTAGCGCGGCTTGCGCAGCTAGCACGGCTAATTCGACATCTGCCGCATCGGCTTCGGCATAGTCGCCAATGATTTCGTTGGGATTAGATGGATTATGATTGGCGCGGGTCTTTTGCGAAGCGAGCCATTCGCCGTTGATAAATTGAGAGAAGATGGACATAAAGTTTTCTTATTTCGTAGAATAAAGTTTGAAAATGAAAACACCGCAGTACGCGTCAAAGTCGTACTGCGGTGTCTTAAACACGAAAATTTTTTTCGTGAAAATTACAGATAGGCGCTAACATCTGGACGCGTGTCCAAAGCCTTACGAACGATTGCACTGACGCGTTCGCGATCCGCACCAACCAATGGTTGACGTGGGCGACGTACGATTTCATTGCCGACACCGACCATGGCTTCTACCAGTTTTAGGTTTTGTACCAATTTGGTAGAAACATCCAAATGCATTAAAGGCATGAACCAGCGATATAGAGCCAAAGCCTCATCGTAACGTTTTGCTTGCATCAGGTTATATAGAGCAACAGTTTCATGCGGGAAAGCGACCACTAATCCTGCCAGCAAACCATCAGCGCCGACTGCCAGACCTTCGAAGGACAAATCATCTACGCCCATGAAAATCTGATAGCGATCGCCAACGGCATTACGCAAATCGGTGACACGACGGATATTGTCGGTCGATTCTTTGATCGCAGTGATCCATTTGCAATCAGCGAGATCTTGGAAGTCTTCTGGTGTCAGATCGACCTTGTAGGTCACCGGATTGTTGTACACCATAATAGGTAGTTGCGCGGCATCGGCGATAACACGCAAATTATCTTTCGCTTCGCGTGCATCAGCTGCATACAATACAGATGGCATTACCATGAAACCTTGTACGCCCATTTTGGCGGCTTGCTCTACAAAGCGTAAGGCATTCGTGGTGCGTGTTTCTGACACATTGGCTAATACCGGAATACGTTTATCCGCCACATTTAATGCGATACGCGTGACTTCTAATTTTTCTTCAAAAGAGAGCGTACTAGCTTCACCTAAAGAGCCACCAGTCACCATACCGTGCACACCGGCATCGATTTGGAAGGCAAAGTGTTTCTCCATCGCTGCTTGATCGAGATCTTCGTTTTCTTTGAACTTAGTAGTTACAGCAGGAAATATACCGCGCCATTTTGGGAGATTCATGTTTGCTTCCTCATTAAAATAAATATGAACGACTGCACAGATGATAGTGTATTACCAGTCAAATATATTTACAATATATTTGATGTTGATTTTCAATATTTTTGTGATTGTTCAGCATTTTTGATTAGATGAGTTAAAAAGTTCAAGTAATTCTTAATATTTAGTCGCAAATAAGACAATCTGGAAAATTGCCACAGAGGCTAACTGCTAAGGTGTCCGATGTGAGTTTGTTGCGGAGGTGGGACGCTTTTTACATGTGAAGGTAGCCATACAATAACAAAATTAAGCATTTAACAATTAACTGGTCAAGCTATTTAGCTAAATAGTAATTTAAACAACAAATTGTATGGGAAACAATGAAATTCACTTTATTTCTCACTAAGTTGATTTTCAATTTGTTTAAATTGAGATAATATTTTGTTGAAGTTTCAACATTTCGCCAAGTTCAATTTGGCGTAAGGCATTGTGAACCAGTGATTACATTTCCTTAAATTTTTTGAGGCGTTAATAAATATGTTACAAAATTCTATGCTAACGAAGCTCAGTGTGGTCGACAATGTTTCGAAGCAAGTGATGGCACAATCCATTAACGATGTTTTTTTTGCAGAACCTTTGTTTGATGCCATGCCTGACTTGGTTTTCTTTGTAAAGGACCTGCAGGGCAATTATGTGGTTGTAAATAAGACACTGGTATTTCGCTGTGGTTTGAAAGACAAAGATCAATTGCTAGGCCGCAGAGCCGAAGACGTGTTCCCTCCAAGCTTGGCGCATACTTATGCGGAGCAGGATCAATTGGTCTTATCGCATGGTCATGAAGTGAAAGATCAGTTGGAATTACATCTTTATCCTGATCGCGACCCCGGCTGGTGCTTGACGAACAAAATCCCCTTACGCGATAAAGACCACCATATTATTGGTTTGACCGGTACTTCCCGAGATTTGGGCATGCCAGACCAGCGGCACCCTGTTTATCACCGAATCGCAGCGGCAGTGCGCCATATTCATACGCATTACGCAGAAAATGTACAAATGGCGGAACTAGAACAGATTACTAATTTGTCTGTGGCTCAGATAGAGCGCTATTTTCAAAAAATATTTTCACTGACACCGCGTCAATTTATGATCAAGGTAAAGCTGGACGCGGCAACAAATATGCTGGCGGATGTGAATCGTAGCATTACTGATATTGCAGCTTCTTGCGGGTACCAAGATCACAGCGCATTTTCTCGCATGTTTAAAGCGACGGTAGGAATGACACCTTCAGAATATCGTGACGTTCTATCACACCAAAAAAAATCGATGAACGACGAGGTCAAGCCTGAACGGCAATTGACTTGATTGTTGAACTGCGACTATTGCTAAGGAAACGATGATACAAACGACTGTCATCGATTTTCAAAATAAGGCTAATTCTTACCACCTTCAATTGCCTCTTGCGCCAATCGTAATCGCTCCCAGCTATTACTTAAGTGGGTACGCATCGCAGCCCGAGCTGTTTCAGGCTCTTTGCACAAAATTGCGTTAAAAATAGCCTCATGCTCATGCTGTACTCGGCTCAGATAAGCGCCTGGATCGTCGTGGTTGAGTTGCGCGGTATTGAGGCGAGCACGTGGAATTAGCGTGTGTCCAAGATGTCCCAGCAACTCCACAAAATATTGATTACCTGTCGCACGTGCGATCAACAAATGAAAACGTACATCGGCTTCCACTGAATGTGCGCCACTCGCTACCGTGTCGCGCATTTGCTGCAGTACGTCGCGTAGTTCGGCAACTTGTGATTCGGTGCGCCTCGTGGCTGCGTGCCAGGCAGCTTCGGTTTCTAAGCTGATACGAACCTCCAACACATCCAGTACATCTCTGACGGTGACGATGGAAGAATTTTGTAAGCCCAGATGATGCGAGGGGGCGAGTACAAAAGTGCCTATACCGTGGCGCGTCTCGACCAAGCCTGCTGCTTTTAACTGTGAAATCGCTTCGCGAACCACAGTGCGGCTGACGCCATACACTTGCATGATTTCTGATTCGGTCAGCAATTTTTCCCCGACTTTTAAATCGTCACTTTTAATGCGTGTCGTCAGATGTTCCACCACGACAGTGGCAAGATTGCGCGGTTTACTACGGACAGGGATCGGATGTTCGCTAGGTGGCTTAGTCGTCATTTTTGGTTTAATTTTTTTGGTTAGCTAGGGCGGGCTGCTAGTGGAACTTAGTCATGTTGTTCCTCGTATGATAACCGATAAGTACTGACTCGGAGATCGAATTGCGAAGCCGATTATTAAACCGCTAAGTGCGATGCATAGGGACTCATAGGAGGAATGTAAATTGCTGACTAGAAGCAAAATGTCGAGCAAAAAAATTGTGTAAAATTGACTCATGCATTTAATTTAATTTAAAATGTCACTATTAATGTCGCTTCGAGTAAATTAGAAAATGAAACTTTTCCTCATCCTCATCCTCGCATTCCTAATTAGCGCATGTACATCGACCAATCAACCGATAGTACAGACGCAATCCACGCAAACTTACAATCATTTACCATCATTGCAAGGCGATTATTTCAAAATCAAATCGACCTATGTAGGCAGAGATTTTCATATCAATGTACGACTTCCGCTGGGCTATCAAGCCAGCGATGCCAAGACTTATCCTGTGGTGTATGTGCTCGATGGCGATAGTCTGTTTCCGCTACTCGCACCAACGCATATTTTTTTGAACTACGACGAGAAATTACCGGAAGCGATTATCGTTGGCATCAGCTATGGCAGCTTTGATCCTGCGATTAATAAGCGCAACACCGACTTCTCAGCACCCGCGGCCGATGCCGTTGCTGGCGAAGATGGTGCGCCACGGTTTTTAGATTTTCTGAAAAAAGAATTGATCCCAAAAATTGAAAATCAATTCC
This sequence comes from uncultured Undibacterium sp., assembly GCA_963512475.1. Classification (GTDB taxonomy): domain Bacteria; phylum Pseudomonadota; class Gammaproteobacteria; order Burkholderiales; family Burkholderiaceae_D; genus Undibacterium. The sequence goes on along the minus strand of CAUPNA010000208.1, from coordinate 716 downwards.
GCGCAAACGTATCAAAGCGCGTGTTAGTCGGGCAATCGCGTGCCGGCTATTTTGTATTGTGGTCGGCGCTGGAAGACCCAGACTTATTCTGGGGACGGATCGCCAGCAATCCCGCCTTAGCGCCAGGACGTGCGCGATTTTTTGAAGCAGCGTCAAGTCACAGCAAAAAAGACTTGAAGCTTGCAATCGCCTCTGGCACGCGCGACACCGAACTAAGACAGCGCAATGCAACAGAGTGGGGGACAACGTGGTCATCTCGTGCTGATGCACCTTGGACTGTTAATCTAATCAAGTTAGAGGGCGGCACACATGCTGCGACGATAGGTGAGACTTATCGACGCGCTATGCTGTGGCTGTTTGAAACCGAAATCGCTGCGGGGAAAACACCATGATTTTAGACCGTGCGTGACAGCAATTCGACGACAAAATCGGAGGGTGGGCACAGCCTCAACGTGCCCACGCGTAACGGTTGAAGTAGGTGAAAGAGATAAAGCGCAAAGAGAGATATTCGTCGGCAAGCCAAGAAATCCGCGTGGGCACAAAAAGCGTGCCCACCCTATAAAAATCGTAGGTGCGATTAGCATCGCGTAATCGCACGTATGAAAACAGCGATGTTTCAAATGATGAAATTTAGTGTAATCGCTTTGCAAAGCTGATTTGGAATGTGGTTAGCTATGTTCTCTTGAACTAGCAGAAGGTGAAAATGACATGCGTGC
>CAUPNA010000207.1:0-6357 GCA_963512475.1 uncultured Undibacterium sp. | reverse complement strand
TTTTGTACGATGATGAAGACCAAGATGCGCCAGCACTTTATGCAAAGTTGGCACAACGCTTCATCACCTGGATGACATCGCATACCTCTTCCGGCATATTGTTCGACATTGATATCGCTTTACGGCCAGATGGGGCGAGTGGCCTGATGGTGTCTTCCGTCAATTCATTCGAGCGCTATCAGGAAAAATCCGCCTGGTTATGGGAGCATCAGGCGCTAACTCGCGCACGTTTCTGTGCTGGTGACATAGAAATTGGTGCCAAATTTGAACAAATACGAGAAACGGTGTTGCGTTTGCCACGCGATGCTGAAAACTTAAAGTCGGAAGTAATCAGCATGCGTAAAAAAATGCGCGAAGCGAATGTCAATCGCACTGATTTATTTGACTTAAAACATGATCATGGCGGAATGATCGACATAGAATTCATGGTGCAATATTTAGTGTTGCGCCATTCCCATGCATTTCCTGAGTTAACTGCCAACATTGGAAATATCGCGTTATTGCATCGTTGTGGAGAACTTAATTTAGTCGATCTCACACTAGCGTCAGAAACAGCCGATACGTATCGGGTTTTGCGTAAACATCAGCACAATATACGCTTACAAGGCGAAGAAAAAGCGCGCATTCAAACTGAAAAAGTTGCGCAAATCATTCTCGCTAGTGAAGCACTATGGGACACTCTATTTTCCTGACGCAAATAAAAAAGGCTTTGCAATGCAAAGCCTTTTTTATAGCAATTCAACTTAAATCTTAACCTTTAGAAATACCAATTTTGAAGATGCCAATTAACCTTGTGGATGCATCGCCGTTATCCATTTCTTGATACGTCCAGCATCGGCGAGACGAGAATACTTCCCTTTTGAATCAAGAAAGACCATCACAACTGCACGACCTTCAATAATCGCCTGCATGACAAGACAGCGCCCTGCTTCCGCAATGTATCCTGTTTTTTGCAGACCGATGTTCCAATCAGAACTGGCCACTAACTTATTGGTTGTGCCATATTCAAGCAATTGCTTACCTTTTGGATTTACGGCGTATTTAGAATCAGTCGAATACTCACGAATTATGGGATATTGGTACGCGGCATTAATTAACTTCACTAAATCACGAGCACTCGCGACATTCTTGCTCGATAAACCGCTAGAGTCTACGTAAGAAGTATCGTTCATTCCCAATTGTTTCGCTTTAGCATTCATCGCAGCAACAAAGGCTGGCAAGCCACCAGGATAACTACGCCCCAACGCAGAGGCTGCGCGATTTTCCGAGCTCATCAAAGCGATATGCAATAAGTCAGCACGAGATAATTTAGCACCTATCGCCAAACGGGAACCTGTACCCTTTTCTTTATCAAGATCGTCGACTGTTATATCGATCATTTCATTCAAATCTTGATTCGCTTCTACGACCACCAAACTCGTCATCAATTTTGTTATAGAAGCGATTGGCAGAGAAACTTCTGCGTTTTTTTCAAACAAAACTTTAGAACTATCCTGATCAACTACGAAAGCTACGTTCGACGCCAATGCCAAAGCATCGATATGTTTCAAACCAGCCATATCACCCGCACTTGCACGTGTGTCTTCAGCCAATTGAACCACATGACGTTGTTTTGAGGCCTTCGCCGTCAATACTTTTTGCTTAGACTTTTTAGATAATTTGTTGTGAGCGACTTTGGATTTGTGCGAAACACTCTTAGTCACTTGCGCTTTTTTGGCGCGATGATGATTGGAATTCGAAGCAGCTTGAGCTTGAGAAACAACCAGCGCTGAGGCAATAACGAGAATAGATAACGCCGACAAACTGACGGGAGAAATAGAAAACCCGGACATAGATTTCACCATAGACTTCAAACTTAGTGCAACCATGCAATACTCCTTGAGACAAAAAATTTCCTAGTGGAACGAAGTGTAGCAAATTCTTGATAATTCGCAAGAGAATTAAAGACTTAGCGTTACTTCCTCACTATAAATCTACAAGTTAGAAACAAATGAGATAAACAAAATATATTTTTTCGCATGTTTTAGGGTCTATTGACCTATATTTTAGTCAAGCGTTTCAATCAAAACGTAGGATGGCAAGGCGCATCTCGCCGCTGCGGCTGGGTGCCCCAGCAAGAGATGCAACGCTGTCCATCGTGCGTTTTGATTGAAACCCTTTGGGAATGGCTCAAATGAGCACACGGCGTTGTTGCAATCTGCTTATAGTGCTTGCACTACTGCGCAGCTTGCGCTTAGTGCTGTGCTCATTTGCGCGCATTCGCTTGCCTAAAATATAGGTCAACAGACCCTAGTATAAAAACAATATGCTGATCTCAATAAAAAGTATCCTCAATCAAAAAACTGTACGAACTCGGTTAAAACGGCACGCTCGGTCATCAAACTGTTTTCTATCTTATCCATGTCAGCGAAACCTAATGACATGCCACAAACGACCATTTGATCTTGAGGTAACTGTAATTGTTCTTCAATAATTTTGTGATATTGGGTAAAAGCAGCCTGTGGGCAGGTATCCAAACCTCGGGCGCGCGCTGCCAGCATGACGTTCTGTAAAAACATGCCGTAATCCAACCAAGACCCTTGCTCCATAATACGATCTATCGTAAAAATCAAACCCACGGGCGCATCAAAAAATTGGTAATTACGTCCGTGTTGTGCATGCATACCAACTTTATTCTCGCGGGTTAAACCGAGTAAAGCGTACAAATCCCAACCAACCTTACGTCGTCTGTCTATATAGGGACTGCGCCATTCGACAGGATAATACTTGTATTCTTCCGTGTGCGCTTTAGCGCCTTCCACGTCATTGTGTGCGGCAAGAATTGCGTCAGAAAGTCGCTGCAGACTCGCACCTCGCAACACAAAAACTTTCCAAGGTTGGGTATTAGTACCCGATGGTGCTCGTGCTGCAATTTCAAGTATTGCTTGAATATCTTCAGTAGCAACAAGCGTTGGCAAAAAGGCTCGCAATGAACGGCGTGAGCGCATTACCTGATCCACAGTTTCTTGCACGGGGTTTGAAATCATTCACATATCCTTTTATTGAATTTGTCAGCTTTTTTAGTGAGCAGCTTTTAAACAATCTGAAATGTCTTTCACTACACTTGGGTCAATTTAGCAGCTCGTATTTTTTCTAATTCCGCAAAAAAACTTAGAATCACGGGAAGCTCACGGCTACGTGCGAACGCTGGCAAGCTCTGCCAAATACGTTTGCCATAAGGTTTGGAAATAAGCCGTGGATCGCAAATCATCAATACACCACGGTCAGTTTCATCACGAATCAAACGCCCAGCACCCTGCTTCAGGTTGATGATCGCTTCTGGTAATTGATGATGAACAAAACCATTTAAGCCCTTCTTTTCCATCGCCTCTATGCGTGCTGCTAGCACCGGATCATCTGGCGGCGCGAACGGCAACTTATCAATGACAACCAAAGACAGGGCCTCGCCACGTACGTCGACACCTTCCCAAAAACTCTGACTACCAATCAATACACCATTACCAGACGCCCGAAATCTGTCCAACAATTCGGTGCGCCCCGCGTCGCCCTGGACAAATAAAGGGAAATTTAAATCACGTTTGGCGAATTCATCTTTAAGACGTTCCGCACAGTGCTTAACCGCTTTATTGGTCGTACACAGAACAAAGGTGCGCCCACCAGCAGCTTCAATTACCGGCAAAGCGGCATCAACTACGGCATCGGTATACTCTCTGGAATTGGGTTGAGGCATGCCATCAGGCACATACAAGATACCTTGCTCTTGATAATTAAACGGGCTAGGCCAAGTCCGCGCTGGTTCGTTCCACAAGCCCATCTGCGACACATAATGGCTGAAATCATTTTTCACTGCCATGGTCGCCGATGCGAAGATCCAGGTACGTGGCACGCCTTCACGTTGTTTATTAAAAATCGGCGCAATTGATAGCGGTGTTTTGTGCAATTGCAAAGACGTAGAATACGCCTCTACCCACAACACACATTCAGGTTTACCCTTACTCTCTTTGGCATTGGGATCGAGTTCGCGCCAATCATCTAATCTGGTTTGCAAATCGAGTGCTCGCACTCGGCATTGCTCTATGGTTTCTGCACGTTCCGCTTGTTTTTCCAAAACCCCAATCAAATCACCAAGATTGTCTTTCAAAGTTTCCAACGCGGGAAAGAATGGACTTGAAGGTGCAATTTGCTGCAACGACATCCTGATTGAATCTTGTGCAAAACAAAGCCGTAAATCACGTGCTGCACGCTCTACCAGCGCCACGATTTTTGCCCATTCAGCACCATCACGTGCATGTGACAATCCTTCAGCCAAACTATCACGACATAGTTCTAAAACCTGCGACGTTGAAATAGATTCACCGAAAAATAAAGTAGCTGTCTCGGGTAATTGATGCGCCTCATCAAAAATAACGGTATTGGCAGAAGGTAGCAATTCCGCAATTCCCGTATCTTTTAAAGCCAGATCCGCAAAGAATAAATGGTGGTTAACCACCACCACATCAGCCTGCTGCGCTTCTTTACGCGCCTTCATTACAAAGCAATCCTGATAATACTGACATTCGGAACCCATGCAAGTATCTTTGGTTGATGTCACTAGACTCCATACCGCGGCAGTCTCTGGCACCCTAGCCAGTTCCGCTTTATCGCCACTACTCGTAGTTTTGATAAAACGAGAAATATCCCGTAAATAACCAACGTCTTCACGCGAAGTCAGGCGCCCATTTTGCAATGTACGCTCCAGATGAAAATGGCAAAGATAGTTCGCACGACCTTTTAATAGCGCAACCGAGACTGGCGCCTTTAATACTTTTTTTATAGTTGGAATATCGCGTAAATACAACTGATCTTGGAGATTTTTGGTGCCGGTGGAGACAATGACCTTACCGCCCCACAATAAAGCGGGAATAAGATAGGCAAAAGTTTTACCGGTTCCGGTGCCAGCTTCAGCCAATAGAGTCTTTTGATTTTCAATCGCAAAGGCAATTGCCTTCGCCATTTCTATTTGAGCCTCGCGTGGGCGATAGCCTTGAATCGAGGCACTTAGCACACCGGACTCGCCGAAGATCTGTTGGACTTCGCGGTCATGCACACCATCGTCACTCGAATTTATATTAGGTTCTGTCAAAATAAGGCACAATCAAATACAACAAAAAAACAAACCCCATATTTGCAAATAAGCATGGAGCAAAAAACAGCCTATGGCCGTGACATAGTCGTCTAACTAGCAACTAAATTGGGAAATGAGTTGCTATTCTCAAGCCGGAATGTCTGGAGAGAGTTGCATTTTCAATAGTGATATGTAATCCTTGAGCTGTAACTTACGTTTTTTCAAGCGGCGTAACTGTAATTCATCGTGATCAGGGTCTTTCGTAATTGTTTCAATGACGGCGTCGAGATCGCGGTGTTCTACTTCTAATTCACAAATACGCATTCGAATTTGATTTGTATGGTTCATAAGCTGTAAGAGCGAGTAAAATGCAACGAGTTAATTTAAAAAATTCGGAAATTCCGACTAGTGTAATCTACCAAGACGTATGAGCCAATATAAGATCGAAGCTGGCACCGCTCAACATATCGGTGATCGTAAAGAACAACAAGACCGGGTAGCTCTATTTGCAGCACCAAATGCGCCAGGTCACATGATGGCGGTGGTTGCTGACGGCATGGGGGGCAAAAGTGGTGGCGCTATTGCTGCTGAACAAGTGGTGCGCTCAGCCAAAATGTTGTTTGATGAGTTTTTCCCTGGTAATGACATTAAAGCGATGTTGGAAGCCATTGTTCATGAAGCGCATACTGTGATTAAATTATCTGCGGTTTCGTCTGAAAAAGAACCCCACAGTACCTTTGTCGCCTTGGTAATATCTCCAGAAAAAGCCGTCTGGGCTTATGCTGGTGATTCGCGCCTCTATCGCTTTTCTGGCCCCAATTTTGCAGAACGGACTAAAGACCATTCTTACGTTGAACGCTTAGTTGACGAAGGCTCAATCACGCCAGAGGAAGCGAAAAACCACAAGATGTCTAACGTGTTGGTCAATGTGTTAGGCTCAAAAAATGCCATCCCCTACGTGACATTTGGCGAGAAAGACAATCTGACAGCGGGCGATTCATTTTTATTGTGCTCAGATGGTTTATGGCATTATTTCGCCGACATAGAGCTATCAGTGGCAGTGGGTGCCAGCACGCCACGCCAAGCCTCTGAACTTATGATACGCAAAGCACGGGAGCGAGCTAATTCACAAGGTGATAATGTTTCATTTGCGATAGTAAAACTGGGCCCGGCGCCTGGGGTGGGCGGGGGGGGTGGGGGGGCGTGGTTGTCTCGGGCGAAGTCGGTCCTGGGGGGGGGTGGGGGGGGGGGGG
>CAUPNA010000206.1:0-6395 GCA_963512475.1 uncultured Undibacterium sp. | reverse complement strand
GATGGACACACTTCTTTTTTGTTCGACAAGATCAACTTCTTGATGGATGCCACCGTCGGTTTTATTAACATTAATCAGAATAAAATCATTAAGATTTTTTCTGTAGCATCGGTGGCATTTTTACCACCAACTTTGATTGCAAGTATCTACGGTATGAACTTCAAAGTCTGGTTCCCGGAATTGGAGTGGACTTTAGGCTATCCTTTTGCACTAGGTTTGATGTTGGTATCGGCGATTACGCCATTTTGGTACTTTAAGCGTCGCGGTTGGTTGAAATAAGTAGTAAAAAGCAATGCAATACATAGAATTGCGGATTGTTATTGGCAATAAGAGGTGTAACTTTGTTAATAATTGTCAATAAGGTGATTTGGTAGTAGATTTTCTCTTCGGAAAGTTATTACTATTGTAAAATTAAATGTATGAATTCATTGTAAGTTGTTTCTCGTTGATAAATGCTATCAACGATGATTGAGCTTAGCTGGCTCTCCTAACGAATTGCGACGGCGAAAAGGCATGACACAACAAGAAAAAAATCCTTCTCAAGATGCTAGTGCTAGCGTGAATACAGCACCGAATAAAGTCTTGAATAAAGCCATTGATGTAGCTCCGGCTCAAGTGACCAATAATATTGGTTTTGGTTCTGGCATACGTGAAGACTTATTGCATCGAGATCCTTTACTCGATTGCCTGGTGGAATTGACGCGGATTCATGGTCGTCCTAGCAGCCGCGCGGCTTTGACTGCAGGTTTGCCATTGTTACCGCAAGGATTGACACCTTCTTTATTCGCACGAGCGGCCGCTCATGCTGGTTTTTCCGCAAAAGTTGTACGCCGTGATCTTTTGAAGATTGATAACGCGCTATTTCCCGTGATCTTGCTGCTTAAAAATAATGAAGCATGTTTATTGCAAGCCTGGAGTAGTGATGGTGCGACGGCGCAGCTTTTGATGCCGGACTCCGGACAAGGTGCAGTTAATCTTACGCGAGAAGAATTAGCGGCTCGTTATACCGGTGTCGCGATTTTTTCACGACCCCATTTTCGTTTTGATCGGCGCACGCCGCCTTTAGTTGAGGTGCCTCAACGTCATTGGTTTTGGGGCGCGATTCTAGAGCAAAGCCCTATTTTTAAAGATATTTTAGCGGCTGCATTGCTGATTAATCTGTTTGCTTTGGCTATGCCTTTGTTCACCATGAATGTATATGATCGGGTGGTCCCGAATTTCGCGGTACAAACTTTATGGGTGTTTGCGGGTGGTATTACCTTGGTCTTGATTTTGGACTATGGAATTCGTTTATTGCGCGGACATTTTATTAACTTGGTGAGTAATCGTATTGATTTGAAGTTATCTGCTTTGATTATGGAGCGGGTATTGGGAATGCGCATGTCGCAACGTCCTGCTTCGGTGGGGGCATTCGCCTCGAATTTACGCTCCTTTGAAGCGGTGCGTGATTTTATCGCTTCTGCCACGGTAACAGCGCTGATTGATTTACCTTTTGCGATACTGTTTTTGTTTGCTTTGGTGTGGATATCCTGGCCTATCGTGCTGTTGCCTATCATCGGCATTATTGTCGTCGTGATATACAGCTACATGGTGCAGCATAAAATGCGTGAATTGTCGGAAACGACTTTCCGCGCAGCAGCCTTACGTAATTCGACGCTGATCGAGAGTCTGACTGCGTTAGAAACCATCAAGGCACATGGTGCAGAAAGTCAGATGCAGGCAAAATGGGAAAAGACCACAGCGTTTTTATCTAAGGTAAATTCTGAATTGAAAATGCTATCTGCAGCCAGTATGAATGGTGCCTCGCTTATTCAGCAGTTGGTGAACGTGGCCGTGGTCGTGGCTGGTGTGTATCTGATTCAGGAAAGAATGATGTCTATGGGGGGCTTGATTGCTTCCACGATGTTGGCTGGCCGTGCGATGGCGCCAGTAGCGCAGGTAGTTGGTTTGATGTTGCAATTTGAAGGCGCTAAAAATTCTTTGGCCTCTCTCGAAAATATCATGGCAACACCGACCGAAAGAAGCGATGAAACCGCATTTGTACATAGACCTGAAATTAAGGGACAAATCGAATTTCGAAATGTACATTTCAGCTACCCTGGACGTACGGAAGAAGCCTTGCGTGGTGTCAGTTTTAAAATTACCCCAGGCGAACGATTGGTCATTATTGGAAGGATAGGGTCTGGCAAATCGACTTTGGAAAAATTGATTTTGGGTCTATATACGCCGACCAAGGGTTCCATATTGTTAGATGACGTTGATTTACGCCAATTAGATCCTGCTGATTTACGTCGTAATCTTGGTTATGTCGAACAAGATTCTATGTTGTTCTATGGCACGCTCAGAGAAAACATCACGATTCGCGCGCCTTATGCAGATGACAGGGCGGTCGTCGCCGCTGCTGAATTGGCAGGTTTGACCGAGTTTGTGAATAGTCATCCAGAAGGTTTTGATATGCTCATCAGCGAGCGTGGCGAATCGATTTCTGGCGGACAAAGACAAAGCATTGCAATAGCTCGTGCTGCATTATTAGATCCACCAGTGCTATTGCTTGATGAACCGACTAGTGCCATGGATTATCCATCCGAGGCGCAATTTAAAGAACGCATATCTCGCTATGGTCAGCATAAAACGATGATTATCGTCACGCATCGGCCTAGTTTGATGGATTTGGCTACCCGTATTATTGTGGTCGACAGTGGCGTCATTGTTGCAGATGGCCCGCGCGATAAAGTAATGCACGCTTTGCAAAACGGTCAAATTGGAAGAGCAAAATTATGAGCTTCTGGCGTCGCTTCGGACTAGCAATTATCGCGCTGCTTGAAAAATTGCGTTTGAAATTTATGCTGTCGCCCGGCGGCTGGTTGCAGCGCTGGAAGGATAATGTCGCGCTCCCTGAATCTGATTTTATGCATGATGCAGAGACCATCATGATTCAGCAAGAGCCGATACGCGCACGCATTCTATTGCGCTCTGTGTTGTTTGTTTTTGTGCTGTTTATGGTCTGGGCTGCATTGGTGAGTGTTGATGAAATTACCAAAGGTGAAGGGAAGGTTATTCCTTCGCAGCAGTTGCAAATTTATCCCAGCCTTGACGGTGGTATCGTGACCGACATCTTGGTGAAAGAGGGACAAGTCGTCAATGAAGGACAAATATTATTGCAGATCGACACCACTCGTTTTGAATCTTCGTTAAATGAGAATCGTTCTTTATACTTATCGTTGACAGCGAAAGCAGCTCGTTTGCGTGCAATCGGAGATGGGAAGCCTTATGTCCCACCTGAGGAGGTCGTGAAAGAAGATCCAAAAACAGCAGAAGAAGAGCAGCGTTTGTATGAGACGGCCACGTCTGAATTGAATGCGCAATTGTCGATTGCACGTCAACAGTATCAGCAGCGTAGCCAGGAGCAAGCCGAGGCCATGGCGCGTCAAAAACAAGCTGCGAATGCCTATGAATCGAGTTTGAGGGAATACAACGTGACTAAGCCTTTGCTTAGTACTGGCGCCGTGTCCGAGGTCGAGTTGTTGCGATTGGATAGAGATGTGTCTCGCTTCAAAGGTGAACGGGATATCGCAACGGCACAAATCGCGCGTTCAGGTGCTGCAATGTCAGAGGCGACACGTAAGATTCAAGAGGTTGAATTAGCAGTCAGAAACAATGCCAGCAAAGAGTTGTCGGAGACCATGGCACGTTTGAATTCATTGATACAAAGCGGCACAGGTTTGGCAGATAGGGTAAAGCAGTCTGCAATACGGTCACAGGTACGTGGCACGGTGAAACGTCTCTTAGTGAATACCGTGGGTGGTGTGGTGCAGCCAGGTCGAGATGTCGTGGAAGTTGTACCGAGTGATGGCCGTTTGATTTTAGAAGCCAAGGTGGCACCGAAAGATATTGCTTTCTTGGTGCCGGGACAAAAAGCAGTAGTGAAATTTACGGCTTATGATTTTTCCACATACGGCGGTTTGGAAGCTAAGTTGGAACATATCGGTGCAGACTCTGTGACCGATGAGCGTGGTAATACTTTTTATACCGTACGTGTTTCTACCGATAAATCGACCTTAGCCGGCGGTCAGCCGATTATTCCAGGTATGGTTGCCGAAGTTGATATTATTACCGGCAAAAAATCCATTTTGACGTATTTGTTGAAACCTGTCCTGCGTGCCAAACAGGCCGCTTTTACTGAGAGATAGGTGCATAATTGTCGCAACAAAATCTTTTTATGATGCATTACTTTTGTTCAGACGGTATGGAAATCCCAATGGGGTTGACCAAGGCGTTTCCGCAAATTCAAATGGTCGACCAGCGGTCTGCCTTGCATGCCAGCTCGGGAGCCGTTGTCGTATGGCTGCATTTGCAACCAGGCCAAACTGTCGCGCAGCAAATGCAAGCAATCAAACAAGAAGTGCCGGGTGCGTATTTTGTTGGTATGAGTGATTTGCCTAATGATTTGGAAGCACTGGCCGTGTTTTCAGTGATGGCAAAAGGATATTGCAATACTCATGCCGGAGCAGAAGTGCTCCTCAATATCGCAAGCGTGGTGCAGCAGGGCGGTGTCTGGATAGGCGAATCTCTGATGCAAAAATTATTGGGAATGCCACCTGCAGCCCCGCAGCTTGAGCTTGTCGCGGAAACCTGGTCAGGTGTGTTGACTGGGCGCGAGACTGAAGTGGCGAAAGCAATTGCAGTTGGTGCGACAAATAAGCAAATCGCGACGCAAATGGGAATTACCGAGCGAACCGTGAAGGCACACGTCGGCGCGGTTCTTGATAAGTTGAAGCTAAAAAATCGGCTGCAACTCGCTTTATTGGTAAAAGATCGTTAAATAGTTGTTTTTAGCGGGTTTCTAGTACCTTAGTACAATTGGCTAGCCCCGCCTCTGTTGTTACATTCTGGACATTCACTATTTTCGTCTGGAGTTCTGTAATGGCAAATTCGACAAGCATTATCGGTAAAGTAGTTGCGCTGCAAGGTCAGGCAATCGTTAAATCTCCCGATGGCAAGCAGCACCAGCTAAAAGTGGGCGACGTTGTCTATGAAAAAGACGTCATCATCACAATGCCGGGTGCGCAAGTCGAACTCGCCTTTGATTCCGGACATTCCTACTCTATTCGTCAAAACGAAACCGTTAGCCTTGATGCTAGCGTATACGCACCGACGCAAGTTGCGGTTGCCAATGCTGCCTTATTGCCGTCAGACGCCTCAGCACAAACTATTGCCAATGCCGTTGTCGGTGAAAATAGTCTCGATAAATTACTGGAAGAAACTGCTGCTGGTTTAGGTGGTGGTGATGTTGGCGAGGGTAATGGTTTTGTTCGAATTGATCGTATCGCCGAAAATGTGACGCCTGGTACGAATAATGCGGTGCCGTTGGCGACTGCCTCGCCCCCTGCTGATACTACGCAAGCTGGGGCGCCGGCGAATGGTAGCGTTCAGGTAACCTCTGTTTCTTCACAAATCCTACCTGAGGGAGGTTCTCAAGACTTTGTAGTTCAGCTATCCGGTCTGAGTAATCAGCCATTACAATTGAATTTGGCGTTAATTTCTGGAACCGCAACTGTTGGTGTTGACACGACCTCTCAACTGATATCGTTTGATGGGGGGCAGACATTCTCTGTGTTTAGTAGTGGTGTCGTTACTGTTCCTGCTGGTGTTGGTGCCGTTTTAGTGCGTGTCGGTATTTTAAATGATGGTTTGATTGAAGGTAATGAGACCTTGTCGCTGTCAGCTAGCACAGTGACAAATACATCTGTTGTGACTGGTTTGGGTACAGTTATTGATGGCACTGTACCTAGTATTAATATTAGTGGCCCGACTGAGGTTAATGAGGCTGCGGGATCTGTCACACTGACTGTTTCATTGAGCTCTGCCAGTGCCGCGACAATTTCTGTCAACTATGCAACTGCGAATGGCACAGCAACGGCGGGTAGTGACTATACGCCTTTAGCTGGGAGTGTCATATTTGCGCCAGGGGAAACCAGTAGGACCATATCTGTCCCGATTACGGCTGATCGGATTTCTGAGGGTTTTGAAAATTTCACGGTAAATTTGTCTAGCCCTAGCAATGCTGTTATTGGTTCTGGAACTGCGACTGTTGGTATCCGTGATCAGGCTCTTGAAGTGATTAGCGTCTCTAATCCGATAGTCCCTGAGGGTGATATGCTGATATTCGATATTGCGCTTAATGGAACTAGCACAACTTCTACTGAAGTTTCCGTTAGATTTGCTTCCGGTACCGCAACCTTAGGTTTAGACACTTCCAAGCAGGAGTTCTCATTGAATGGTGGCCTCACTTGGAGCCCCTTGACAGGTAATGTGACCGTGCCCCCTGGTGAAACTGGTTTTCGAGTGCGTCTCGGTACTGTCACCGATAATTTGATTGAGGGAACTGAAACCTT
>CAUPNA010000205.1:0-6398 GCA_963512475.1 uncultured Undibacterium sp. | reverse complement strand
CCGCAGAGGCGCAGAGAACGCAGAGAAAGCTCTCAATAAACTCTGCGTACTCTGCGCCTCTGCGGCTCGCCTTTGACTTTATTTAAAATTGGCTCTATTGCATATGCTTAACACGAAAATTTTCTAAAGAAAAACAACAATCATGTTTCACATCAAATCACTAGAATTGGTTCATTGGGATTACTGGCAACGGATTAAAAACATCCCGCTCGATGCCAAGATCATTACGATTGCTGGACAAAATGGTTCAGGCAAAACGACACTGCTCGATGCACTGCGTACCTTGTTTGGTCTGGAGTGTTCTATGGGACGTTCGTATAAACATTATGCGCGTCACTCCGGTCAACAAACTGCGTGGATACGTGCAGTGGTGGACAATAGCGCAGTTGGACCACAGATTTCGAACCGCCCTTTCCGCATGTCGGGCTTGTATGAAGATGAAGTCACGCTGTTCTGCAAAATCGAAAAAAACGGTGGTGACTGGAAACGTCAATACTTGATGCGCAGTGGCAAAATCGAGATTGAAGAAATACAAGAAGCCAACGACTGGTTGGGCGTCGAAACCTATCGCAAACGTTTGTCCCACGCTGGTCTTTCCACTGCAATGGGTAAAGTGCTGGCACTGGAACAAGGCGAAACCGATAAGTTGTGCGAATACGCGCCGCGTCAATTGCTCGACTTGGTGTTTCAGGTGTTTGGCGATAAAGAAGTTTTAGATGCCTACGATGATGCAAAGCGTCATCAGCGCGATACTGAATCTGAGCTACAACGTTTTGAAACCGAACTCGAAGGTGCCAAGACCAATCTCGAAGGCTTGCGTTTAAAAGTAGCGAACTTCCATCAGTGGGAAAGTTTGAATAAAGAAAAACGCGATTTGCAGGAAGAAATTTTACCGACGTTGCAATATCACGAAGACTTGGAGCGCGCCTCAGCGACCAGTCAGGCATTACGCGCAAGCAAGCGCTATTTGAAGACACAAGACGAAGCCTTGTCCGAACGTCGTCAGGCATTAGCGCAACAGGCACAAAATCACAGCGAAGCGCAGCAAACTGAGGCGGCCTTAGAAGCGGAAGAGTCCAATTTGCGTGAAAAACTCGCGCAAGTGAATGCAAAGCTAAAACCGCAAGAAAGCTTACTCGAACAAAAAGCGCGCTTACAAAAACTCGCTGCCGAAGCCGATGCCGACATCGCCAACATCGCTGATGAATTAGAGAAAAAAGAAGAAGAGCTCGCGCAGCAAAAACAAGAACGTGACGCTTTGACTCAACGCATTGCCGGCGATATGGAAACGATCTCGGCCTTGCAAGGCAAAGCCAGTTTGCCCGATCCAGAAAATGTGCGCCAGATGCGCCGTGCTTTGAATGAAGCGAATATCCCGCACAGCATGTTGCCTGAGATCGTCGAAGTTACCGACGCCAAATGGCAAGGTGCTGTCGAAGGTGTATTGCGTGGCTACACCTCGGTCATTTTGCTCGACAATGCCAGCGACGCTAGTGCGGCGTATCGCATCGGTGAGAAGCAACGTTACAGTCACTTCATCGTGCCAGATCGCGTCAATGCTCCCGTGGTGAAAGACGATAGTTTATTGTCCGTTGTCAGTTTCAATGCCAAAGCGCCAGCTTGGCTGATCGAACAATTAGAACGCATAGAAACCGTCGATAGTATCGATATCGGCATGAAGCTCCACAAGTCGCAAGAATGGATTACGCCGGATGCTTATCACTTCGAACGTCGCGGTGGTCGCTCTTTATTTGTTGAAGTATCACGCTACCGTTTTGGTAATGCAGGCCGTACCCAACGTTTAGAAGCCTTACAAAAAGCCCTGCCGCGTTTGCAATCACAAGAAGATCAACTCACGATCAAGATCAGCAAACTCGCTGGTGAAATTTCGTCTTACAAAGCCCGTCTAGCCGGTGTCGATGCAGCTAAAGAATTAAGTGCTCGTCATGCCGAGTTTGAAGAAGCGTCTCGCAATACCCAGCCGCTGAAACAGCAGCGTATCGAAGTCGGCACCCGCCTCGGTGAGATCGCACCTTTACTCAAGGCAGCGACTGAACAACGTACCGTCGCGCACCTGAAATGGGAACAAGCGAAAGCGGCAATTGCCGACGCCGAATCCCAACAACGCGCTTCAGAAAAACGTCACGCAGAAGAGCGCAAAGCCCAATTCGAAACCCTACGCAATATGCGCAACACCTGGCACACACTTCCACTCAATTGGAAGCGCAGTTCGCATCGTAAAGAGCTGGTGGCGGAACATGAGAACGTACATCAAATCGAATTACGTTTGCGCAGCCTCGGCAACAACTTAGCGCGTGATGATTGGGAAACCGATTCCACCGTCGTCGATCAATACACACGTTTAAATAACTTGCTACAAAACCGTCAGGCTGAAACTGACGAGCGTCGCTATCAAAACAATCGTGCGATGGAAGCGACCGTGAACGCACGTGCCGCTTACATGGACAGATTACGCTACACGATTAAGACCTATAGCAAGAACATCAAACAACTGGGCGAACTGGCGGGCATTGAAGTCCACACCGATCCAGTCAAGCTAGAAAACGATGACGTGATGTTGTCACAAGCTGGCTTGCATGTACGCTTTAAGTTCGATGGCAAAGGTCCTATCGGCATGAACGACGGCGAAGCTTCCGGCGGCCAGCAAGTCATGAAATCATTGATCCTCTTAATCGGCTTATTAAAATCCGAAGATGGCTCTGGCGGTTTTGTATTTATCGACGAACCCTTCGCGCATTTGGATATCCGCAATATTCAATTAGTCGGTGAGTTCTTGAAAAACACCGACGCGCAGTATCTGATGACGACACCATTGACGCATAACACTGACGTGTACGATCCTTCAGAATTGACGCTGATTACCAGCAAGAAGAAGAAAGACACCGAATGGGCACAGCCGATTTTTGTCTTGCAGCGTCGGGTGGAAAAAGTCAAAGATGCACGGGCTTGAGCGATAAACCCAACAGTGGCAATGTAAGTCTACGGAGAGATTATTAAATAAGAGCGAATCAGTACCAGTGCTGATTCGCTCTTATTCACATTTTCCTCCACGCTTTTCTTGAGACTCAGAGCTGAATCAGGCACAATCTGTGCATCAACAGAATGAGGTAAGTCATGAGCATTGAACTCAGTGGTGCAGGTGAAACATTAGCGGCAATCGTGATCAGCAATGAAGTTGGCAATCAAACTGGTGGGAACATCGGAGATCAATCGGATGCCAATGCACGCAAAAATTGTGCTAACTGTGGAGCACAATTGGCTGGTGCCTATTGTCACGCCTGCGGTCAATCCTCCCACATACATCGCTCCTTACTGCACATGGTGGAAGAAGTCTTACATGGCATCTTCCATTTTGATACCAAAGCTTGGCGCACGCTTCCAGCATTGGTTTTCAAACCTGGGCATTTAACCAAACAATACATAGAGGGTAAACGCACGTCTTTTGTGTCGCCGCTGGCTTTGTTTTTGTTTTTGATTTTCCTGATGTTCTTCGTTTTCTCTTACACGATGGATGGTCCCAGCAATGACATGCTGAATATTCCTGGCTCGCGTGAGGAGGTAATGCAAGAACTGACAAAGGCTCAAACCGAGCTAGCTCAAGAATTAGCAGCGCAAACAAAACAAGATCCGCATAGTTCCGCAGCCTTCGAATTGCGCGACGATATCTACGAGAGCCAGTTTGGGATCAGGAAACTGCAAGATGCGTTAAATCAAATGGATGGCAAGGAAAGAGATGTACCTGCATTGACGCTGCAGCTTGCAACCGCTGAGAAGCACTTGAACTCCCTTCGAGACACTGAACTAGCACAAAAACTGGCGGAAAAAACCCCCGCGAACGCAGAAGCTGATGCGGGTTCGAAATCCAGTCTTGAGACGAATAGCGAAGCGCAAGCTGAAGCTAAAACAACGTCTGAAACAAGCTCAACTGCGCCTATTTCAGTAGAGAAAATTAAGCCATTTGAGCTGGCACAAAGTATTCGCTTTGCGGAACGCGAAGTAAAATATTTAAAGAAGCAACTCGCAGCCGACCACAAGGAAAAAGAGAAAGCCGCACTGAAGCAAAACATCAAAGCACAATTAAAAACTGGCAATAGCACTGAGATCGCGGCAAGCGCGCCAAGTGGAACCAAAGCCAAGACGCCCGACGTGGATGAGAACAATACAAATGCAGATTCAAACGGAGCGCCAGTTAATCTTAAAGGTGCAGTTAACTTTAAAGATGCTTCTTATTTTCCCTATGTTGGAGAGGCGATAGAGCATGCCACCAAAAACCCTGAACTGACACTCTATAAGATGAAGAAAAATGCATCTGCACTGGCCTTTTTACTGATGCCGATAGCACTGCCCTTCTTGTGGTTATTGTTTGCTTTCAAACGTAAATATGTGATGTTTGACCATGCCGTATTTTCGCTCTACTCACTGTCATTTATGTGTATTTTGCTGACCCTGGTTGCGATACTTGCCAAGTTTGATTTCAAGGGAACCGCTACGTTTCTATTCATACTGGCACCACCGCTACATATGTATGCACAGCTCAAGCATGCTTATAGTTTAAGCAGACTAGAAACACTATGGCGCACATTTGCTTTACTCTTCATCGCACTGATTTCGCTGACTGTCTATGCCAGCCTAGTTACATTGCTGAGCGCATAAAATGAATAGTAAGGCTAAGCCATCGACCTATATCGCCTTACTGCGTGCTGTCAATGTCGGTGGCACAGGCAAGTTACCTATGAAGGACTTAACCGCGATGTGTGAGTCTTTGGGCTTTGGCGATGTACAAACCTACATCGCCAGCGGCAATGTCATATTTAGTAGTGAGAAACCAGCTGCAACATGCCGTGCTTTGTTGGAAGCAGAATTGCATCGCTATGCTGGCAAAGCTGTCACGGTTTTTTTGCGTACACCTGCTGAATTTGCTGCAATTCTTGATGCCAATCCCTACTCCGATAAAGCACCGAATCGAACTGTAACGATCTTCCTTGATGCGCCACCAGATGCCAGTGTCATTGCCTCCGCAAAAGGACGAAAAGATGAAGAGATCACCCTTGGCAGCCAGCATCTGTATGTGCATTACGGCGAAGGCATGGCGAATTCCAAATTAGTGATACCAGCTGCCAGTCATGGTAGCGCACGTAACATGAATACCATTGCTAAGCTTTTATTACTCGCCGAAAAACGTCGCATACAGTAACAACTCAGCCTAAACCGAAATTCGCTTTATGATCGCCTGTGCCAATTGTGTCGGTGCATGCGGTGCCAACTCTAAAAACAATTCTGGCTCCAGCAACTCCAGCTCCATCAATAAAAACTGGCCTTCTCGTATTACGCCGTCAACCCTGGCATAGCACGGCATATGTGGTAAAGCCTGCAAAATTCTCTCTGCCTGCGCAATCAATTCCGGTGTTGCCTGCATCGCTTCTACGCTGCCACCGTGGTCCGACTGCACACGAAAATCACCTGGCTTGGCACGCTTGATTAAAGCATGGCTATATGTACCATCAAAGAAAACCAAAGACCATTCCCCTTCTTGCATAATTTCAGGCATAAACGGTTGCACTAAGAAATCCTGCTCTAGTCGCCACTGATTAAAATCAACTTCATATAAAGCAGCTTTGCCTTTTTGCACACGCAAAGTACGCCAGGCACCCGCCGATTGCACGGGCTTTACCACTATCTCATCGCTTTGCATCGCAAGCAATAAGTCGTCAAGTGAGCGCTGATCGTCTGGTTTTAAACAAATACTGGGGATCAAAGCAAGCCCAGCATTCTGCAATTCGAATAAATAATTTTTGTTCAAATTCCAACTCAGCGTGGCTAAGTCATTCACGACCTTAAGCTGCAATTGTGCCAGATGCTGCAACCATGCCAAAAACGCTGGCAACTTTTCGTGATAGTTCCAAGGACAGCGAATCACGATGGCATCGAACTTAGTCCAATCCAGCTCAGGCGCATCCCAAACACAGATACTGACCTTCATGCCCTGCGCCTCTAACGCGGGCAGCAATAACTGCTCGCCGCCGAACAAATTGGGTAAATCCGCACTGGTAACTAAAGCGATGTGATAACTCTGCATACGACTGGTTTCCTTTAAATGGCCTAGACCATCATGATACAGAATAAGTTTTTGCGTTGGTGTGCCGTAGCGTGACGAATCATGCATCTCAGATAGTTAAATACCACTTTCAAGAAACAATGTTAAACCCAGAATTTCCATTAGGATTTGAGACGATGGTGGATGCACTTTTCGAGGCAGTTTTTACGTGAATGAGGCGAAAATAGCTAGCTATTTGCAACGAAGAACGAAAAAAATGACCGAAAATGCGCCGCCAGCGCTCAAATAGCGTCGAAGACGCGCCTAATGGAAAATCTGGGTT
>CAUPNA010000204.1:0-6443 GCA_963512475.1 uncultured Undibacterium sp. | reverse complement strand
TGCTCTTCGGCGCGGTATTAACGATTTTTGTGGTGTATGTGTTTTTGAATTCATGGCGCTCAACCTTGATCACGGCATTGAGTTTACCGACCTCGGTCATTGCTGCATTTATCGCAGTCTGGCTGTGTGGATTTACGTTGAACTTCATGACTTTACTCGGCTTGTCACTCGCCATCGGTGTGCTGATTGATGATGCGATTGTGGTGCGGGAAAACATTGTCCGGCATATGGAGAATGGCTCTGATCGTCGCACTGCCGCCTTGAATGGTACCGCCGAGATTGGTTTAGCGGTTGCCGCAACAACTTTCTCGATTATGGCGGTGTTTATTCCTGTCGCCTTTATGCCGGGTGTGTCTGGTGAATGGTTCCGCCCATTTGCATTGACGGTAACCTCATCCGTGATGGTCAGCTTGTTTATTTCATTCACACTCGATCCTATGCTCTCTGCGTATTGGGGCGATCCGGTCGGACATCATTTGCAACCTAAGACGGGTCTTAGTGCCAAGCTGGAAAAATTCAATATTTGGTTTGATAGCCAAGCAGAAGCGTATGGCAGTGTGATTGCTTGGGCTTTACATCACCGTCGTTGGATGGCTGTGATTGCGATGGCGAGTTTTGTGTTGGCATTGGGATTGCACGCCAAGTTTGGTGGTACTAGTTTCTTGCCAGCGTCGGATAGTGGCACCATCATGATCAGTGTGCGTACACCGTCGAGTTCTAGCTTGGAATATTCTCGTTTGAAAGTAGAAAAAGCTGCCGAATTAGCGAGAACTTTGCCTGAAACAGTGGCGACCAATAGTAGTATCAATATTACTGGTGGCCGCGTATATGTTGACATAGGCAAGAGTACTGATCGTAAGCGTTCAGCCGCGCAAATCGCGGTCAGTTTACGCGCCGCAGTCAACACCTTGGTGGGTGCTGAATATGTGGTGCAGGACGATTTGAATAATGGCGGTGGTAAGCCAGTGCAGATTCGTTTCTCTGGAGAAGATTCACGCAAACTGATGGAAATCACTAGCGACTTTATGGAGAAGTTACGCAAGGTACCGGGTGCAGTTGATGTCGGTTTGTCTGAGCAAGATCCCAAAGATGAATTGCAAATTGAACTCAACCGTGGCTTAGCAAATTCATTAGGAATTTCTTCAAATGATGCAGCACAAGCCTTGCGCGTATCTTTTGCCGGCGTGGAAGTGGGTGACTGGGTCGATCCTACAGGTGAAACCCGTGACGTCTCGGTGCGCTTGCATCCCGATGATCGCGTCAGTGCTGACAATATCGAGACCTTGCCTATCGCTGTGACTGGTACAGATAAAATGGTTCCGCTCGAACAAATCGCAGCGATTACGATGGGTAAAGGTCCTTCACGGATTGAACATGCCGATGGTAAACGCATGATTGCTGTGTCTGCCAACGTACAGGGTCGCTCACCTGGTGAAGTCACTTCTGACGCTTTAAAAATTGCCAAGGCGATTAATTTCCCTCCTGGATATGGTATCGAGTTAGCTGGTTCAGCACGCAATCAAAGTGAATTATTCACCGAGATGACGATTGCTTTGGTGATGGGTATTGGCTTGATGTATTTAATCTTGGTTATGCAGTTTGGTTCTTTCACTGCACCGGGCGCTGTCATGTTGTCCTTGCCTTTGAGTTTAATTGGTGTGGTAGTGGCTTTGTTGCTGACCAAAGGCACACTCAATTTAATGAGCTTCATCGGTATCATCATGTTGATGGGCTTGGTCGCGAAGAATGCGATTCTGTTATTAGATTGCGCACGCAAGCGCGAGGCTGAAGGCTATGATAGAGAAGATGCATTGATGTATGCGGGTCGTATGCGTTTGCGTCCGATTTTGATGACCACGTTTGCTTTGATCGCAGGTATGTTGCCGGTCGCTATCGGTGTTGGCGAAGGTGGTGAATTTTACCGACCATTAGCGATTGCAATTATCGGAGGAACGATTACGTCAACCTTCTTAACATTATTGGTAGTGCCAACCTTTTACGATAGTATTGAGATCGCACGTGATCGGATGTTTGCAAAATATGGTCGTCGTGCAGAGCGTTGGAATCCCTTCTTTGCATTTACCGCCACCTTGATTGAAGCGATTTTGACTTTACTCTTTATTCGCTTGATCTACCGTTTGCTGATGCAGTTGGTGTTTATGATCATGGGGAAAAAAGCGTAAGTCACTTTGCGCTGTCATTGTTTCGTGCTTGAGTAAGTAATCTCGCTGGTTTCAAATAAGTTGATTACACTTGAAGTCATGTGATACAAACCACGGCCTCGCGAGAGGTCGTGGTTTTATGTTTTTCAATATCTGTCATTGTGAGTGAATTTCTATGAGTCAAACTTCCGCATTACCCGCAACTGGCAGCGATGCTGTGACGCCAAAAATGCCAAAGCAGATTCCCTTCATCATTGCGAATGAAGGCTGCGAGCGCTTTAGTTTTTATGGCATGCGCAATATCTTGACGATGTTTTTAATGACCAGCTTATTGCTGTCGATTCCAGAGGAATTGCGCAAAGGTGAAGCGAAAGACATTTTCCACACCTTTGTGATCGGTGTGTATTTCTTTCCCTTGTTGGGTGGTTGGTTAGCAGATCGGGTTTTTGGTAAGTACAACACCATACTTTGGTTAAGCTTGGTGTATTGCGCGGGGCACGCCTGCCTGGCCATGTTCGAACACAATAAAAACGGCTTTTATACAGGACTGTTTTTAATCGCTCTTGGTTCGGGCGGTATCAAGCCTTTGGTCGCCTCGTTCATTGGTGATCAGTTTGATCAAACCAACCGTTCCTTAGCGCAAAAAGTGTTTGATGGTTTTTATTGGATCATTAACTTCGGTTCGTTTTTCGCGTCTTTGTTGATGCCAATCTTCTTAAAGCAATTTGGCGCCAGCGTCGCGTTTGGTATCCCTGGTATTTTGATGTTTATTGCGACCTTTGTATTTTGGCTAGGAAGAAAACAGTACGTGCGCGTGGAGCCAGTCAGCAATGATCCGCACGCCTTCTTAGTCGTGATTCGCAATGCGATTTTGTCGCAAGGATCAAGCGGTACACAAAGCCGTCCAGGGCTGTGGTTAAGCTTGATTGGGTTTGCTTTAGCGATCCTTGGTTTCTTCTTTATTCCACAAATCGGCCTTGTTTCCGTCTTGTGTTCGGCTTTGGTTTTGGTAATGGGTTTTGGCGGCGTTGGTGCCTGGATACAATTAGACCGTGTGCGTGGACTACATCCTGACGAAGCGATTGATGGCGTGCGGAATGTCTTGCGCTTATTGGTGCTGTTTGCTCTGATCACGCCATTTTGGTCTTTGTTTGATCAGAAAGCATCAACGTGGGTTTTGCAAGGAGAACAAATGACAAAGCCGGAATGGTTTCCTGCTTCGGTTATGCAGTCGTTAAATCCTTTGCTTGTGATGATCTTGATTCCATTCAATAACTTTGTTCTATATCCCTTGCTTCGTTGGGCTGGCGTCAAAGTCACTTCTTTGCGTCGTATGGGGGCAGGCATCGCATTTACTGGTCTCGCATGGATTGTTGTTGGCGGCCTGCAATTAGCGATTGATGGTGGCGATCCGATCACGATCCTATGGCAAATTCTTCCATACGCCTTAATGACATTCGGTGAAGTGCTGGTGTCTGCAACAGGGCTGGAATTTGCTTATAGTCAGGCGCCATTATCGATGAAAGGCGTAATTACCAGTTTTTGGTATTTGTCGGTCACGGTTGGTAACTTGTGGGTCTTGCTGGCAAACTCAAGCGTGAAGGGACCGGCGGTAACGACCTATATCGAATCACTTGGGCTTAGTGTGACGGCATTCCAGATGTTCTTCTTCGCTGGCTTCTGCCTATTCGCCGCGTTCTTGTTTGCGATGTATGCGCGTAATTATCGTATGTTGGATAACTATCGTAAGGTATAAATTAAGGCGTAAAAAAAGCCGCAAACTCTGCGTTGGAACGCTAAGAGCTTGCGGCTTTTTCTTTGTATTTCAATTGAATATGCGTTGGCTTACTTCAAAGCTTCGACTAAGATACGCCCCTCAGATCCAGCCGGTGGTCGTACTCGCAAAATATGCGCCAAGGTAGGTGCGATATCGACGACTGCTGCTTCTTGGCCATAAGCACCAGGTTTGATCCACTTTTTGCCCATTATCATCAACGGTACATTGGTGTCATAATGATAGGGCGAACCATGCGAAGTGCCACGATCACTGCTGCTGAAATACCAGTAAGGTTTAACTACCAGCGCCACATCCCCAGACACTTGACGGTTCCAAGCGCGTTGCATCAAGGTTGCGATGCGAGAATTCGGCAGACGGCCATTTTCCAATTGCGTCCTAGTGAAAGCGTCTGCTATTCCTGGGTATTTCAAGGCGAATTCCGCGACTGCATTTTCTAATTCTTCGCGTTTCAGGCCTTTACTCTCAAACTTTTTGTAGTCGAGTAAAACTGTAGGAGAAGAAAACTTTTTCGCTAACTTGTCGAGTCCAAATTTGTCCTGCAAATGCTGATTCAGCGCGGTCATCATTTTGCTACTGTCAATACGCGCGGCATCCAAGTTGTTTTCACGTGCAAATTCGGGTGTATTGGGGAAACCGTGATCAGCGGTGAGTAATACGAGCGTGTTATCCATTCCCACTTTTTTGTCGAGATAAGCAAAGAATTTCGCTAGCATGCGATCAAGTCTTTGCAGATGATCATGCGACATGCGGCTCTCAGGGCCCCAACGATGATTCACATAGTCGTGACCAGAAAGGCTAATACCCAATACATCAGTAGCACCCGCCACATTGTTGCCGAGCTTTTCTCCTTCGACGGCGGCTTGAGCGAACGCAAGACTCATTTCATCGATATAGGGACCGGTAAACAGGTTCTCGTAGTATTCGGCATCAGGTGTTCCTGATTGACTCGAATAAATTAATGGCAAACGATCATTGGCGCGTTTGACTCCTGGTATCACGACATCATCCTTGACATCATTGGCGTAGGCCTTTTCATCGAGTAACAGGTTCCAGCGTTGACCGTAGTATTTATCCTGCGGTTTGCCAGCAATATATTGTTCGCGCCAAGTGGGGTAGTTCTTCATGTAATAGGTACTGGTGGCGAAGTTGCCAGTCTTCTTCATCATCATGTAGGCGGTACCGGTCTTGCCTGCTAACAAAATCGCGCCACGATCTTTACCTGAAATGGCGATGACTTTAGATTGATTGCCTGTCGCGTAGCGCAATTCGTCGCCTACCGTATTGACCTTCAGATTAGCGGGCGATGTGCCATCGCCGGGTTTGGTTTCTTCACCGAGGTAAGTGTGATTGGCGTCTTCAGTGCAATACACGTTGGCTAAAGTTGTGGTGTCGATCCAGCCATTGGCGATAATGCCGTGCTGATAAGGGTAGGCCCCGGTCAATACCGCAGAGTGTCCAACCCCAGTCAAGGTCACACCGTGTGCTTGGTGCGCATCGCTATACCATGCGCCTTGCGTCAGTAAACGCTTAAAGCCACCTTCACCGAATTGATCGCGGTAGCGTTGGATTTGTTCTTGCGGTAGACCATCGACGACTAAAACCACGACCAGCTTCGGTTTGCTTGCAGCGCCAAAAGCATCGACCTTTTGCGTTTCTGCTGCGAGGCTAGTAGGGGTGATAAAAGAATAAGAAAATGCAGCAGCCAAACTTGAAAGCAGCAGGCGGCGTTTAAACGAAAGAATTGTCATGAAAGATCTCGTGAAGAAAAGTAGCCATTGAAAGCATCAACTCTATCATAGACAGATTTGCCTTAATGTGGCGAGTCTGGTCAAACAAGAATTAGAAACTTGGGTCGCATCTATGATGCCTGCAAAATGTGTCAGGAACATGTCCGGCACTGTCCCTTTGCGCTGATCGCAATAGGAATCAACCCACAGAGTCAGTTTGTTTCAGCTTATTAAATCCAACTATTAGAAATCCTATTTTCATCAGCTTTTCAATAATTGGGTGTCGATGGCGTCGATGAGCTCTGACAAACTAGCGCGCTTGGCAATTCCAGGTTTGCCGCCGACCACGCCATCTAAAGCGTCGACTTCAGTGGGCGATACCATGGCAGTTAGGTACAGGAAAGGAATTTTCGCCGTCAGAGGATTTGCCTCTAGTGCAGCGACGACCGCGCCGCCGTCCATCGCGGGCATATCGATGTCGCACAGGATCAGATCCGGGCGTTGTGTCTGAGCCAGCGCAATAGCGCTGTGCGGATCTGTACTAGTAATAATGTCATAGCGATCACTCAGCATATTTTTAAGATAGCTAAGTATCATGTCGTCGTCATCAATCGCCAAAATACGCGCATTGCTCATGAAAGCCTCCTATGGAAAGTCGTTATCATACCGCGCATCAATTTATGAGGGTACTGTTAGCTTAGGTTCGATGAAAGAAACAATCGGAACGGCACTTAGATATCGCCTCAATTCTTCGAC
>CAUPNA010000203.1:0-6454 GCA_963512475.1 uncultured Undibacterium sp. | reverse complement strand
TTGCCTAGCGTTTTCGATGGTTTGATTGGTGTTATCGCCGGTGCTTTAGTGCTGCTGGTGGTGCAGGCTGTGCAGCGCCTATTTTCGCGTCGTGCCGCGTAGTCCTAAGTAATAGATTTCGTATTTCTCTTTTTGTCCCAAAAACTCGTGTCTTGTGGCACGAGTTTCGTATTTGGTCACCACACACTGTTCAATCCCCTTTTGTATCGTTAAAGTTCAATCCAACGCGGATTCGTTCGGGGTTGCTTGAGCGATGGAAGTGAACCTTGAAGAGTCTAATAACATGGTATGGCGTTGTGTATGATTAGTCTAGAAGTGAGCCAAGTCGAAAAAACGTATAGCACGGTAAAAGCGGTGCAGGGCTTGAGTTTTACGGTCGCACCCGGACAAATCTTTGCTTTGCTTGGGCCGAACGGTGCCGGTAAGTCCTCATTGATTCGTATGTTGGTTGGCTTGACACAAGCCGATGCGGGTGAGATACGAGTGTTTGAAGATGGCATCAGAATGCAGAAAATTCCTGAAACCAGTTTTGCTTACTTGCCAGAAGATCGTGGCCTATATCCCGATAAAAGCGTCACTGATAATTTGACCTATATAGGTAAGTTACGTGGTTTGACAAAAACGCAAATTGCCGAGCAATTAGCGTATTGGCTACCGCGTTTAGATTTGAATGAAAAGGCGAAGGATAACCTGAGTAAATTGTCCAAAGGTAATCAACAAAAAGTGCAGTTAATCAGTTGTCTGATACATCAACCCAAGCTTTTAATTTTGGATGAACCTTTTTCCGGCCTCGATCCTATCAATCAAGAACATGTGCTGACGATCTTGAATGAGATGAAGCAAACGGGAACTACGATTGTCTTGAGCGCACATCAGATGGCTTTGGTGGAACGCCTTGCTGATTCTATGTTATTGCTCAACAAAGGCCAGCAAGTGGCTTCGGGTAGTCTAGCGCAAGTGATAGAACAACTGAGTCCCGAAAAATTTTATCAATTACGCTTTGCCAATCCGGTTTCTTTGGAATCGTTACGAGGATGTTCCGCGATTGAAACGGCCGAGCAACAACAAGACAATGCCTACTTGTTGCAATTGCGCGAAGCTGCCACTGTCAATCAATTACTGCAACAAGTTATGCTGTTAGCCGAGGTCAAAGATTTTAGTCGCATCCAACCTAGCTTGCACGACCTCTATTTAACAGCCGTACAAAAGCATAATGCGAACAATTTATCGTCTGGAGAAATAGCATGACTATTTTGAACATCGCTCTGTTCGAGTTTAAACGCTACTTCAAATGGAAGCAGGAAATTATCTCTATTGCGTTGATGTTGATAGGCATAGGATTTTCGATGTTGTGGCCGCATTTGAAGTCAGCACTGGATAAAGATTATCAAGTGGCGGTGGTGGGGGATTTTACTTTACCCAAGTTGGACGGTTTTCAGTTTAGCACCGTTAGTCCAGTAACTAAGTCTGAGGTTCTTAAAAATGTCGGTGAGACCTGGCATGCCGTAATCGAAATCGCCAAGGAAGACGAACAAGACCGGGTGCAATTGACGGTCAAAGAAAAAGCCAGTTGGCAGGCAAAGTTAAAAACCAATCTGCAGAATTGGCAACAAGAACGTCAGATCGCTTCGCTGCCTTTGACTGACATTCAGCGTAAGCAAATTACGGAATTGCCCGACATTAAGACCGTGATGCTTAAGCCAGAAAAAGACGACAAAAATGAAAAAGGACGAGCGCTTGTGAGCGGTGCTTTATTGTTCTTGCTAACGATCGGAATTTTTTCAGGCTTTGGTTATTTATTCACTGGTATCACTAGCGAAAAACAAAATCGTGTGACAGAACAGTTGTTAACGTTAATCACGCCAGCACAATGGATAGAAGGCAAAATTTTAGGCATTTCTCTGTTCTGTTTTAAGACTATGTTTAGCTATGGATTGCTGTTTTTCTTGTTCATTCAGGGAATGGCGGTGATATCGGACAAACCGGATGTATCGCTTCCTGTAGGTGCTTTTGAGTTGTTCACTGCCATCTTGTTTGTGGTCTTGGGTATGTTGTTGGTGAATAGTTTTATGGCGGCATTTGCGGCGACGATAGATGATCCAAATCATTCGAGTCGCAGCATTATGATGTTTTTACCTGCGATACCTGTTGGATTGGCTTATAGCGGTATCGACAATGCAGAAGGCATGATGATGCAAGTGCTGAGCATATTTCCACTGACTTCATTTGCCGCGATGCCTTTACGTATGGCACATACAGAAGTACCGATGTGGCAGTGGTTTCTGTCATTGACTTTGTTGTTGGCGTGCTTGTGGTGGTTTAAATCTGCGGCGACTCGTGTATTTACGCTGGGGATCCGTATGTATGGAAAAGAGCCAAGCTGGAAGCAATTGGCAGAGACCTTCTTGTTCCCTGTTAAGCATCACTAATTGGATGATATGTTTGGTTGCTAGTTGTAGGCATCGAATGAAGACCGGCACTCACGCAATTGGGTGCCGGTTTATGTTTAATCTTTGCGTGTAAATGTTTGGTCGATGAGTTGCACCGCTTTTTGTACAATCTCTATTGCACCGTCAAAGAATTTGGGATTTACTTTTTCTATGCTATCAGAAGGCTTATGATAATCCGCATGGTCTTCCACACCGAAATACACATGAGGAATGCCCGCTTTGAAAAAGGCGTAATGATCGGATTGCGAAGTCCAGTCGTTGCTACCTTGTTCTGGCCTGTCATGGTCAAACGAAAGCTTAATTCCTTGTGTCCCATTAAGTTCTTGCAGTATGGGTTTTAAGCTTGGATTTTGGTAAGTACCGCTGGCAAATAATTCATTTTTATCGCCACGGGCAATCATATCGAAATTAATATTCGCAACAATGTCCTTGGGGGCAATCCATGCTTGTTTTACAAAAGCGTGCGCACCTAATAAGCCGCGTTCTTCGCCGTCAAAAAAAGCATATACCATGTTGTGCTTTGTTGTTTTTCCTCGCAAACTTTGCGCTACCGCCAAGACGCCAGCAACGCCAGAGGCATTATCGTCAGCACCAAAATAAATTTTGTCATTTTTGATCCCGAGATGATCATAGTGAGCGGATACAATAAGAAACTTCTTCGCATTATTTTTTTCCGCATACTGGCAGGCTAGAATGTTTTTTCCTTGTAAAGCTTGGCCTGATTTATTCACCGGAAAGTCTTGCACATAGCTGGCACCGCAAGGTTTAAGGCCTAAATCGGCAATACGCTTTAGCAGGTAGTCTCGAGCTAATGCGCTACCCGGACTACCAATTTCACGTCCTTGCATTTTGTCACTGGCAAGTATTTGCAGATCTTGCATGGCTTGTGAAACTTGAGTTTGCGCCAGACAAGTTGTACTGGCTATTAAACCGCAAAAGCTCAGGGCTAAACTGATTTTTTTTTGAGTAGGCATAGTGAATTAACTAAAGAGAAGAATGATGCTTAGTGTGGTGTGATCGCTATTAGTTCAATGTTCAATGTTCAATGTTCAATGTTCAACGTTCAACGTTCAAGCTTCGGCGACTCCAACTTGCATGCCTCGCCAAAATAATAAAGAGCTGAAGAAGTAAAAAAGCCCGCGATCGTATCGCAGGCTTGTTTTTTCGAAACAGAGTTTCGCGCCTTATCCGCTAATTAAGCTAAATTTAAGCCAGATTTAAGCCAAATTCGCCGCTGCGAATTCCCAGTTGACCAATGCCCAGAATGCTTCCAAATATTTTGGACGAGCATTGCGGTAGTCGATGTAATAAGCGTGTTCCCACAGATCGCATGTGATCAATGGTGTATCTGTCGTAGTCAATGGCGTCGCAGCGTTTGATGTGTTGACGATGTCCAAACTACCATCGGCTTTTTTCACTAACCAAGTCCAGCTAGAACCGAAATTGCCTACGCAAGACTTTGTGAAGGCTTCTTTGAATGCATCAAAAGAACCCCATTTTGCATTGATTGCGTCGGCCAACGCGCCGGTTGGTGCGCCGCCGCCGTTTGGTTTCAAGCCATTCCAATAAAACGTGTGATTCCAAATTTGAGCTGCATTGTTGAAGATGCCAGCAGAAGATTTTTTAACGATCTCTTCCAAAGTTGCGTTTTCAAACTCGGTGCCCTTGATCAGATTATTCAAGTTAGTGACATAAGTTTGATGATGCTTACCATAATGGTATTCCAATGTTTCTTGAGAAATATGTGGAGCCAATGCGTCGATGGCGTATGGCAATGCTGGCAAAGTATGTTCCATGGCAGATCCTAAGTTGGGTAATTGAAAAAAATACGTCTAAAAAATAGGGTTTTTGATTCAAATCAATTGACTCAACTTGCGTAAAGTTGAGTGAACCAAAACCGTCATTGTAAGCTTTTGTCTGAATGCTTGCAGCTAATGCGCAGCTTGCGGTGTTTTTACCTGTGCAAGTTGTAATTCTGTCGTATCTGTCGCGGTACGTAAATGCAGCGTATCCCCAGACGTTAATTGTTGTCCACTGCGTACTAAAGTGCCATCTGATTGCTGGAGAATGACATAGCCACGCTCTAGAGTACGCTGCGGATTGAGCATTTCTAGTTTGGCTTGCAGATTTTCTAAATCTACTTTTTGCCGTTGCAATTGATGTCGCATGTTGCTGCACATTTGTTGCTGTAAATTACTCAATCTATCCACATCAGACTTCGGATTGGGTTTGTATTGTTGTAGTTTGCTCTGGAATTGCATCAGTCTTGATTGAGCTAATTGCAGTGGTCTATAGGCGGAAAAGCGCAAGCGCTGCGCGCTATGGATGATTTGCAATCGTTTATTTTCTAGCGCCGCTGTTGGACTCTGCAAGCGATGCGTAAGCCAGTCCAGATTTTGTGATTCCGTATCTAATTGCCGACGCATCTGTTTTTGCATCAAACTCTGCCAATGCTGTAAGCAAGCAATCCAGTCCGCTGTCGGTGTGGTCGCCATTTCAGCCGCAGCTGTCGGAGTAGGCGCACGTAAATCGGCGACGAAATCACTGATCGTAAAATCAGTTTCATGTCCGACACCACTGATCACTGGTATTTCGCAATGGGCGATGGTGCGCGCGACCACTTCTTCATTGAAAGCCCAAAGGTCTTCTATGCTACCACCGCCACGACACACGATGAGTAATTCACATTGCCCGTCAGCGTCTGCTTGCGCGATGGCTGCAGCGATCTTGTTACCTGCACCTTCACCTTGTACCTGGCAGGGATAAATAATGACATTGACATGAGGTGCGCGTCGTTGCAGGCTCGTTATTACATCGCGTAAGGCCGCAGCTTGCGGACTGGTCACAATTCCTATGGTCTTTACAAAGTCAGGTAGTGCACGTTTTCGTTCTGGTGCAAATAAACCTTCCTCCGCCAAGCGAGCTTTTAGTTGTAAAAAAGCCTCGTACAAATTACCGATACCGGCGCGGCGTATTGCTTCAACATTAATTTGGTAATCGCCGCGTGGAGCGTACAAGCCAACTAGGGCACGAACTTCAACTTTGTCACCTTCGCGCGGCATAAAACCCGCATATTGTGCACGGCCGCGAAACATCACGGCTCTGACCTGGGCCGCGCTGTCTTTGAGTGTGAAGTACCAATGCCCAGAACTGGCGCGGGTGAAATTGGATATTTCACCTGAAATCCACGTCAAGGGGAAACTTCGCTCCAGTAATTGAGCAACGGCTTGGTTAAGCGCCGAAACTGGCAGGATGGATTCTGTTTTTATTGGGTTTTGTGTGAAAAGATCTGATGCCATAAGTCGTCTGCAAGTAAAGCTGTCCACAACTAAGTGAAAAGTGAGTAGAGCATGTCATGCCAGACGGAGATTGTCAAAAATAATGGAGAAAGTTTTTGTAAGTATTTGATTTTTAAATGATTATTTACTTTAGGTTAGAGTCTCAAGTGTTAAATGATGTGAAATCGTCTGAGATTCTGCTGCTTATTTCCCACTAAATTAGGAAATATTTTGTGTTTATGCACAAAGTTATCCACAGGAAATTGTGCTGAAAATACAAAACATGTCTAGAGGAAACTAAATTGTCGTTTGCCACATTTTGTAGCAAGACTACAAAACTCAATAGAATCATCCACTTAGAATTGTGTCCTGTGTTTGTTCACAAAGATATCCACAATTTGTGTGCAAAACTCGGCGAGGTTTTCCACAAAATGACAAATTTGTAGTTTTATTCTAGTGAAAATAATCATCAATTGCCTTTGAGAAGGCTTTGCTCAAATTTCTTGCAAGTATTTTTTATTTTTTTAAATCAAAGACTTAAGGCTGTTTGCAAGTCTTGTGCACATAGTTCTCCACAGTTTGTGTGTAAAACTTTTGGGCTGTGTATAAACTGCCTTTTTTTCAGTTTTAGTCCTGTGCCTAATTTTGTGGCGACATTACTAATTTGTTTAAAATCAAGGGTTTAGAATTTAGCCCCAAGGATATCCACAATCTTGCACACAGAAT
>CAUPNA010000202.1:0-6479 GCA_963512475.1 uncultured Undibacterium sp. | reverse complement strand
CGGCTTGTGCATAAATGAGTGAACAGGCTGCGCTCAGACTCAGTAAAGGCACAGCCATTTTCCAGGTCCAGACACCGGCTGGTGAAGCCGGGCGAATTAAACGTTTGATGCGTGACATAAGATTTCCTCCGTGTGCCGCTTGGGCGAGTTGAGGGTGAGAGAACTGGAACTGCTCCAGCTCCGATAATGCAAGCGCCAGGCGCCGCGGTTCGCCTAACAATCCTGCGGCTAAATCATCGGCAATCTGCTCACGTTCGATACGAATTTGTCGTGATAACCACCAGACCGCAGGGTGGAAGAACAACAAAATCTCTATCGCGCTTTGCAACAGATTGACCAGGTAATCCATACGCTTCACGTGCGCCACTTCATGCGCCAATAAAGCTTCTATTAATTCAGATGGCATGCCAGTCATTAAGGCACTTGGGAAAATCACCATAGGGCGCCACCAACCGACGGTAAACGGTGTCTCAACCTCGTCGGAAATACCGAGTTGTATTGCGCCACGAATGTTCATTCTTTGCGCTAGTTGCTGCAATTTGGCTTGCCAAAGCACGTCGCTTTGATGACTGCCACGTTGCACTCTTTGACGCACCCACAGCAATCCGGCGCACATACGTAAGGCCATGCCTGCAACCCCAATAGCCCAGAGCAAAACTAAGAATGGCGCGACAGAGGCGAATCTTGGTTCCCATGCTTGCCAACGCCAATTCCCGAAACTCGTCAATAAAGTCGCCGTGTCACTTGCTTCACCAGCCTTACTGTCAGGATCATTTCGGGCAAGCGTGTCAGCATTAAGCACTGCCAAGGAGTCAGACTGCCGATACTCAACCGATTGGCCAGAGTGACTGATGAGGTATTGCACAGGCAAAGCGATGCACAACAGCAAGGCCAAACAGAGCAAGAGATAACGACTTTGCGCTGACGCAGAGCGCAACAAGCGCAAACCCAAGGCAGTAGCAACTGCGATCAGGCTCGCCTGCCACAACACATGCAGTAGGGCGACACCTAGCACGGACAGCTCAGGTAAAAATGGCGTCAGATTGCTGATCATGTTTTGTCTCCTTGCTGATTTCTGATTAGTTTTCGTGTTTGTCTGCTGGCGGTTTTTCGTGCAGATAGGCTTGAATTTCTGCACGTTCAGTGTCACTGACATGCTCTTTCAGTGCTGCCATGATGAGTTCTTTACCAGAGCCGGAAAATGCTCTTTGAATAAAATCTTGCAGCAAATTGGTCTGCAATTTTTCCTGTGCCTGTGCCGCGGCGTACACATGTGAGCGCGCACTTTCATCGCGCGTCAACAAACCCTCGCTATGCATGATTTGTAATTGACGCAACACCGTCGCTTGATTGATCTCAGGCCTGTCCACCTGCACCCGCTCAAACACCTGTTTGGCGGTAGCCGGACCTTGTTGCCACAGAACCTTGAGCAACGCTAATTCAGCCGCAGTGGGTTTTCGAGTGGTGCTGGTTTTCTGTGTTTTTTTGATGAGGTTCATGCAAGCTCCAAATACGCTTTTAATTTCAATGAAGTAAGCATAGCGCATCTAGAACTTTTTTTCTAGAATAATTTTTCTAGATTGTGAAATATTTTTAAAACTTACGTAAATGATCATGCTTCTTGGTGTGGACAAGAAAGCTATCGGGCACAAATCGGGCGACTGCAGGGTATACCCTACAGACCGAATGATATTGTCGAGACGGCGCACTTTAAGATAAGAAATCAAAACGGTGCGCCGTGCGCACCGAATGTTATTGTTTGACGAGAAAAAAAGCAGGAAACTTCATGTCCGAAGCTTCCTGCTTTTTTCGTGCTTTTTTCTTACTTCTAATTACCTAAGATCTAACTACATCAGCTCCAACTTATTTAGCGCGCAATTTACCCATAGGTTCGCCTGCCTTCCATGCTGGCATCTTAGGACTATCTGCCACCGCGCGTCCAAGGTTTAAAGTGAACTGGGCTTGCTGCACCATGCCGGAAAAATCCCAAGTAGGATCGAATTCATCGCTCGCCTGATGATATCGTTTGCCGTAGGCTTTGGCTTTTTCTTTCGCGGCTTCTGGATCTTTTACGTAATCTTTACCACCACCGATTGAGAACGCAGGTACACCCGCTTTGGCAAAGCTAAAATGATCACTGCGGAAATAGCCACCGGATAAATCAGGTTCTGCTGGTGCGATCACTAAGCCCATATTTTTCGCTACTTTGGCGGCCATATCGCCAAGCTCAGTACGCTCGCTACCGCGCGTGCTCATATCGCGAGTGACACCGACAAAATTCAAACTATCCAAATTCAAATTCGCTGCGGTTTTTGCTAAAGGCCACAAAGGCTGTTCTGCATACAATGCGCTACCGAGCAAACCTTGTTCTTCGGCTGCTACCCATAAGAACATCTGGCTGCGCTTAGCTGGCGATTGCAAAGCTGCTTTTGCCATCGCTAACAAAGCTGCTGTACCGGAGCCATTGTCGACCGCGCCGTTATAAATCGTGTCGCCACTGGTGCCTTGTTTGCCCAGATGATCCCAATGTGCACTGTAGATAACCAACTCATCTTTCAATTTAGGATCAGTACCCGGCACCACAGCGGAAACATTGTATTGCTCCACCGTACGAATATCGGCTTTTCCTTCTCCGGTCAATTTCGCTGCCAGTGACACTGGTTTGAAATCACTGCGTTCAGCCGCCGCGCGCAATTTATCTAGATCCTGACCCGCGCCGCTAAATAATTTACGTGCGGTGTCTTCACTGATCCAGCCTTGCAAACCGGTACCCAGTGCTGCGCCCTGCAATTGGAATTTTTCGGCCGTACCGCCATTCTGTACCACTGACCAACCATAACTGGCAGACGCATCTGTATGGATCAATAACACACCCGCAGCGCCGCGACGTTTTGCTTCTTCGTATTTGTAAGTCCAACGACCATAGTAAGTGAGCGCTTTGCCGCCGAAACGATTTGGCTCTTGCGCTGTCGGCTGTGGGTCATTCACCATCATGACCAACAATTTGCCAGTCACATCTTGCCCTTTATAGTCATCCCACTTTTCTTCAGCGGCACTGATACCATAACCAACGAAGACGATATCAGTATCAAACTGATGACTCGCTACTGCATCACCTGGTGCCCAAACCCAGTCTTTGCCAAATTCAATCGCCAGTGGATTGCCACCAGCCAGCAGTTGCAAACTACTCTGCTGTGGCTGAGCCTTGACACCAGCGATTTTGACTAACTGACGATAACTATTGCCATTGCCCGGTTTGAGACCAATCACTTGCGATTGGCTTTCTAAGTATTGCACGGTGAGATCGCCACCACGCTGACCCGTACCACGGCCTTCAAACAAATCGGAAGAAATCAACGCCAGATGCGCACGTAAAGGCGCTTCTTCCACGACGGCGGCAACAACTTTGCCCGCTTTCGTTTTATCAGCCGCCTGGACTGGAAAAGCTAAAATCAAACTGGCAGCCAGACTGCTCAGTAACAAGTTTGTCTTCATAAGTTTCCTATTTTTTTAATTTAACGTTTTTTAATTCAAAACAAATACCGGCAAGATAGACAACATCTCGCGCAAAAGATTCCTTAGTTGGCGCATGGATTATACGACGTGCGGTTTGCTATGTGCGTTCCCGTCCATGTGACCAGTCTAAAGGCGTGTCGGCGGGCAAGGAAGTTTTCACCACGATATGCCCCTGCGCAATTTGCTGCTCAACCTCTAATGCGACGTCAGTGATATGTCCCTTGCTGTAGTAATTACCGAGTAAAAATAGACCGGTCCAGGCATTTCTGCCACCGCGCTTAGCCGCATACAGACATTGATCGGCGATATCCACCACTTGCTCCCAAGTAAAGGCTTCTACCGATGTCGGAATGAATGGATAAGTGGTCAAGCCGATAGAACAAGTTTTGTGCAACACTTTGCCATCGGACAAAATAAAATCGTGTTCCGCGATGCGGGTCCGAATGCGTTCTGCCAATACTTCCGCTTCCAAGTAGTTCGCATTGCGCGCCACGATCAAAAATTCTTCCCCGCCCCATCGTATGATGGTATCGGTTTCGCGTACCGCTTCTTTTAGAATTTTGGTTGTCTCGATCAACACCAGATCACCAGCGGCATGACCGAATTCATCATTCACTGATTTAAAGTAATCGATATCGACCATCATAAAAATGATGTCGATATTTAACAGCGCGCGATTGATGTCATTGGGATTCAATACTTGATAGGCGCGATTCACTTGGGCGATATCTTCGTCTATACACATATTCAAATAGCGGCGGTTACGCAATCCCGTCAGATGGTCGGTCAAACTTTGTTGTTCTAAAAGCTGACGTGATACTTCCAACTCCTGAGTGCGCTCTTGAACCAATAATTCCAGTTTGCGGTTCCGATTCGCAAGACGCCATAAGCGCCAACGTATCAAGCCGACCACCAGCGTGGAGATCACCAAGAAGTACGAGGCGTACGCCCACCAAGTTTGAAACCATGCAGGCAACACCCGTATCGACAATACGATGATCTTTTCCGACCAGACTCCGCTACGATTCGAACCTCGCAATAACAAACGATAATCACCCGGCGCCAAATTGGTGTAGGCTGCCAATCGACGGGTGTAATCGGTCTCTATCCAATCCTTATCGTAGCCTTCTAACTTGTAGGCATAATGATTGCGCTCTGGTGCAGAATAATCGAGCGCCGCAAATTCGATGATCATGCTATTGGCGTCAGGATTAATCACGAGTTTCTCTGGTTTAGCACCAAGAAATCTCGCTTGATTGGCAGCGATCGTTCTACCTCCTGCTTGTATGCTGGTGATGACAACCGGTGGATCAAACTTGTATTCTTTCATTAAAGCAGAGCCTACGACGGTGAGACCGCCGACACCCCCGAAAATCAAATCACCTTGTGGCAATCTGGCACCCGAATTGCTCCAATACCCAGAAATAGCAACGCCATCAGGCTCAGTAATGGGGGTGACTTTTAAAGTGTCTGGATGAACTTTCGCCAAACCTTCATCGGTGCTGACCCAAATATCGCCACGAGTGTCTTCCAACACCTTATTGACCAAATCATTCTGCAAACCCTGCTCTTTACGCAGATGGATAAACTTAGCATCCGTTTTACCATTTGGAGTACGTAATAATTCTAAACCACCGCCTTGCATTGCTATCCACAACCAACCGCGCGAATCAAACAAAAGCGAGGAGGCATTTCTGTGCGATAAAGAATGTTCGTTTTTGGGGTCTGGCTTGAAATTCTGCATAGCACCCGTATCGAGTTCTATACGATAGATGCCATCTTGTGATGTGGCCACCCATACCGCGCCGTCAGGTGCTCTTTGCAGGTCATTAATAAACTTATTCGCAACTGGTTTGGCCCATGCTGGCTGCGTCACTTTATCTTCATCTAAAACTAGATCTTTTTCCCACAATCCCTCAGATCCACCAATGAACAACTTACCTGACAATTCCAACATGGCGGTAATACGTAATACCGGATTGCGTGGCACCAAATTTAGTTTTTGCAGATTTTCTCCAGACATATCTGACCGGTACATGCCTTTGTCAGTACCGATATAGACTTTTCCTGACTGGCTTTGAAAAATCGCGTATATCGCGCTCTGCGGCAATGCGCTCATCGGTTTGCTGTCGTCGGCAAGCAAATTTTGGAAGCGTTCGCTACCGGAGCGTAAAATACTAATGCCATGATTTTGCGACCCTATCCAGACGCTGCCATCCGACATGCCGCTCGCCGAAAAAAAGTCGATGCCAACTAATCCACGCGGATGTTTATCGGCACCGAACAAAGTAAAGAACGCACTAGAAGAAGGATCATGCAAACTGATACCACGTTGGCTACCAACCCAGATCAGACCTGAACGATCGCGAAAGATCGACCACACCGAATTGTCCGTCAGGCTGGTACTGCGACTCGCCTCATGCAATAAACGTTTGCTTTCCAAGGTGGTGCTATTAACAATAACCACACCTTTACCGTAAGTACCCAACCAGATTTCATTCTCTGTAGTCTCACGTATCGTGAATATATTGTCATTCGCGGGCAACAGCTGATCAGTATCTGGCTGAGGCAATAACAAGCGATGTGGAATGCCGTCTTTAGGATCGATATAGAAAGCACCCGCATCAAAAGTACCGATCCAAATCTTACCGTCCTGACTACAAGCGAGACTGACTATGCGTTGAATCTTGCCTGCTTCCATAGGTAAGCGTACCGACTTAAAACGTGCGCTACCAGCGTCTTGCGGCTCTTGCATCACCAAGCCCTGGCTGGTGCCTATCCACAGGCTACCCATTTTGTCGCGCGTTAACGCACGTACCAAATCGCTGGGCAAACTGGCTCCTTGCTTGGTATCAGCGTGGAATTGCTGGAACTTACCGCTGTCTGGATCGTAATGATTGAGTCCACCGCGAGTCGCCAGCCACAAGCCATTTTTTCCATCGCCAATAATTGCATTGATTGTG
>CAUPNA010000201.1:0-6554 GCA_963512475.1 uncultured Undibacterium sp. | reverse complement strand
GAGCAAAATTTGTGACGAGTCGACAGCAGTAGAGCACGCCTTGATGTTATTAGACGCAAATACAGAAACAGAAACAGAAACAGACGAGGAATAAGTGTACCTTTGAGGTTTGGCGACTGACACACTGTTTAGCTGCGCGCTATAAGCGGTTTATAAAATAAATGGCTGCATTCCTAGTTTATGGGATGCAGCCATTTTTTTACTTTGGTTTCAGTGCCGTTGCTAATTCGTTGAAATTTAACCCAGAATTTCCATTAGGATTTGAGATAAATAGCGTCGAAGACGCGCCTAGTGGAAAATCTGGGTTAACCCAGCTTCAAGTCTTCAAATAATTCTGCAAGACCCGTCCAGCCAATTTCGATACCTATGCATAAAAGTATGAACGCGGATAAGCGCATCAATACCGTAGCACCAACGTCACCCAGGAAACTCTCCAGATTACGGGCAAAACGGTAGGATAAATAAATTGCAAAGGTGGTCAGCAAAACACCGATCGTGGCGGCCAGACCTGTGATTAACCAATCCACTGGCTTGGCCGGTAACTGCGCACCCAAAGTAATTGAGGTAGCGATGGCGCCAGGACCTACGGTGAGTGGAAAGCTAAATGGGAAAAAACTGTGTTTACGTAATTCTTCCTTAGTCCATTTGTCGGCAGATGCGGCGACTGAGGTTCTTAATTTATCCTGTCCTTGATCGTTCAGTAATTTCCAACCTGCCATACCCACCACGATGCCACCGGCGACACGCACTATCGGTAGAGAAATTCCGAAGAAATCGAGTACATAAGAACCGACAAAGACGGCACCCATGAGCAGGAAAAAACAATTAAATGCGATACGCTTTGCCAGTCGGTTGGCCATGACTTGATCCATTGGACCAGTCATTGATAAGAAGATAGGTGCGACGGCAATCGGATTGAGGATCGGTAACAAAGTCACCGGTACGACGATGAGGGCTTTGATGAACACGGTTAGTGCAATACTCATGTTGCCTCCTGTAATAATTGATTCTTGTGATTATGCAATATTTGCGCGGTTACGTCACAAACTAAATCGGCAGGTTTTAGATTTGCTTCGATTTGTCTACGATTCCCCTTGATTCACAATGATTTACGGCAATGTGACAAATTCTAACGATGTCATAAAACAGACACGCAACTGTCACAATCTTGAAGTATTCCCTCTTTATTCTGCTCGCTAAATGCACATAAATTGAATAAAGGAGAACCTGCATGAGAGTGTTAACCCTACCAAGCGATGCCAATCCCAGTTTTTCTAAATTAAGCCTCAGCCTTGCTAGTAGCAAAAAAGAAGTGAAGGAAGTGCAGCGCTTGCGCTATAA
Source organism: uncultured Undibacterium sp. (assembly GCA_963512475.1). GTDB lineage: Bacteria > Pseudomonadota > Gammaproteobacteria > Burkholderiales > Burkholderiaceae_D > Undibacterium. Next base: position 5,213 of record CAUPNA010000201.1, on the reverse strand, counting down.
AGTTTTTATCGAGGCGATGGGTTTATCCGCCTTAGCTAATCCCGATTGTTTGGATAAAGATGAGTTCGATGATCACTGCGATCACTTGATTGTGCGTGATACGAAAACCTTGAAAGTGGTCGGTACTTATCGAATTCTTGGACCGAATGCTGCGCGACATATGGGGCGCTATTATTCTGAAGGCGAGTTTGATTTATCTCGCTTGCAAAATATTCGTGGCAGTATCGCTGAAGCGGGTCGTGCTTGTATTCATCCTGATTACCGTAGTGGCGCTGTGATCATGCTGTTGTGGGCAGGATTGGCTGCCTATATGCGTCGTGAGCGTTGTGAGTATTTGATCGGTTGCGCCAGTATCAGCCTGGCCGACGGCGGACATAATGCGGCAGCGATTTACCGTAATTTTACTGAGAGTGATTTCGCGCCACTCGATTACCGCGTGACACCGCATTTACCTTTCCCATTAGAGAATATGGATGAGGGTCATGAGGCGCGCATTCCGCCTTTGCTGCGCGGTTATTTGCGCGCTGGCGCTTGGATTTGTGGCGAACCGGCTTGGGATCCTGATTTTCATAGCGCAGATTTGTTTGTTATGTTGCCATTGGCAAATTTGGATAATCGCTATGCAAAACATTACGGTACCGAGGGAGCGACTTAATGAAACCTGCAGATCAATTTCTAGAACATAAAGTGTCCGCGCGTCTTAAAGCACCCAAGAAAGACGTGCGACGTTTTCGGACTATCTGGATTTCTGATCTGCATCTTGGTACTACCGGTTGCCAGGCAAAACGTTTGTTGGAATTCTTGAAAGCCACCGATTCTGAGACACTGTATTTGGTCGGCGATATTATCGATGGCTGGCAACTCAAGCGGCGCTGGTATTGGGATCAGACCCATAACAATGTGATACAAACCATATTGAAAAAAGCGAAGAAAGGTACCAATGTTATCTTCGTCCCAGGCAATCACGATGAAGCAGCACGCCAATTTATTGAACTTGATTTTGGTGGCATTAAAGTTCGCGATGAACTGATCCACACCACCGCCGATGGTAAACGTATGCTGGTTTTGCACGGCGATCGTTTTGACGGCGTAATCGCTTGTGCTAAGTGGTTGGCCTATTTGGGTGACAGCATGTACACCGTCATTCTGAAATTTAATCAGATATTTAATCATTGGCGCGCGCGTGCCGGTTTGCCCTATTGGTCGCTGTCGCAATACCTCAAATCAAAGGTAAAAAACGCCGTCAGTTATATCACTAAGTTTGAAGACGCTTTAGCCGATGAGGCGCGTAAACGCGGCTTGGACGGCGTGATTTGCGGTCATATCCATAAACCAGAAATTCGTCAGATTGATGGCATTACCTATTGCAATGATGGCGACTGGGTCGAGAGTTTATCGGCCTTAATTGAAGAAGCCGATGGCGAGTTACGATTGATTACTTGGCATGATGTCGTGCAGCAGCATGACCGCCATGAGTTGACGACATCGCTCGCATTATCAGCTTGAGTCGCCCCTGAAGTAATAACTTAAAGAGACAAGGAAATTCATTTAAGGTTTGATCACCAAATCAGGTGACATAATCGCTTTTAGATAAGTGTTCAGGCCTTCTCCATCACGTTCTTTCTGCGTGATCCACCAGACATTCCCTTTGCGTACCGCGCACTCACTCTGTAAAGGGGTGATGAGCTTGGCGGCGACTTCGCCTAAGCTGGGCTGATGACCAATCAATAGCACTGATTCACGTGAATGCGGCCAGTTGGCAGCATTGAGTAGATCGTCCGCGCTGGCGGAGGTGTCGATTTCTGGCGCGATTCTAAATTTACGATTCAGTTTGGCTAAGGCCGCCATGGTTTCGCGCGTGCGTATCGCGGGACTGACTAAAATTCTGCAATTGTCAGGTAAAACACTATCTAGCCAAGAAGCCATTTTCTGCGCTTGCTTTTGACCTTTCGGCGTTAAGCGACGCAGTGCGTCTGCTAGCTCTTCGCTACCCGGCTCGGCCTCTGCGTGACGCCATAAAATAAGATCCATATTAATTGTCTACTCGGTTATCCGCTCGGTTGTCGACTCAGTCGTCAGCTTCTGGTGACCCTAAAGTTTGCATGAGGAATTGTTGCGCGCTGAACGGTTTTTGCTTGCCGCGTGCTTTTTTACGTTCGTAATTGCCATTGGAATCTAATGTCCAAGCATTTTTATTGTCTTTCAGATAGGGATCAAGCCCTTCGCTCATGACGCGTTTCTTTAGATGCTTTTCTAAAATAGGGAAGGCTACTTCAATGCGGCGGAATAGATTGCGGCTCATCCAGTCGGCGCTGGCGAGATACACGTCATGTTCAAGATCATTGCGGAAATAGTAGATGCGCGAGTGCTCCAAGAAGCGACCGATGATAGAGCGCACTTTAATATTCTCGGACAGGCCAGGTACACCAGGGCGCAAAGTGCAGGCACCGCGCACGATCAAATCAATTTTTACACCATCTGCAGAAGCTGCATACAAGGCGCGTATCACCGACTCATCGACTAAGGCATTCATCTTGGCGATGATGCGACCAGGCCGACCTTCGCGTGCGATGCGTGCTTCATTTCGAATTGCTTTAATGATCTTCGGTTGCAGTGAGAACGGTGCTAGCCACAAATGGTCTAGTTTCTTAGGTTTGGTCAAACCAGTCAGATGAATAAAGACCTCGTTCACTTCCGCTGCCTTTTTCGGATGTGCAGTGAGCAAGCCAAAATCGGTGTAAAAGCGTGTGGTTGATGGATGATAATTACCCGTGCCTAAATGGGCATAGTGACGTAAGCGTCCACCTTCTTCGCGTCGTATGACGAGTGCCAGCTTAGCGTGGGTTTTCAGGCCAACGACGCCATACACCACTTGTGCACCGGCTCTTTGCAAACGATCGGCCCAGTTGATATTTGCTTCTTCATCAAAGCGCGCCATCAGTTCGACCACTACAGTCACTTCCTTACCCATTCTCGCTGCGGTGATCAAAGATTCCATCAAATCGGAATTCATCCCAGTTCGATAAATCGTTTGTTTAATTGCCAGCACATTAGGATCTAAGGAGGCTGTGCGGATAAAGTCAATGACAGTTTGGAATGGCTGGAATGGGTGGTGCAGCAAGACATCTTGCTTATTCAATACATCAAAAATATTTTTTTGCGCCAGCTTAGGATCTGCTTTTGCGGTAAAAGCAGGGAAGCGCAGATTGGCTTGATTGACATGATCGATCAATTCGGACAAACGCACCATATTCACTGGGCCATCGACCGCATACAAACGATCTTTCGTCAGTGAGAATTGTTCGAGTAAAAATTGCGACAGAGATTCCGGGCAATTTTTTGCGACTTCGAGACGAACCGCCATACCGAACTGGCGGCCGTGTAACTCACCTTGTAAAGCATGACGTAAGTTCTTTACTTCGTCTTCATCAACCCATAAATCGCTATCGCGAGTTACCCGAAATTGAGAGTAGGCCAGTACTTCTCTGTCATTAAATAGGTCGCCGATGTGGGCGTGGATGACTGAAGACAGTAAACAATACGCCTGTCCTTTTTCTGTCAACTCATCAGGAATTTTGATGACACGAGGCAATACTCGCGGTGCCTTCACAATCGCGATCGCAGTACCGCGACCAAAAGCATCTTTGCCAGCTAAAGAGACGATGAAATTAAGACTCTTGTTCACAACTTGAGGAAATGGATGCGCGGGATCTAGGCCGATAGGGGTCAATAGCGGTCTTACTTCACGGTCAAAATAAGATTTGACCCAGGCCCTTTGTGTTTCCGTTCTGTCGCTATGTCTTAATAGATGTATGCCTTTGCGCGACAAGGCAGGCAGGATATCTTGATTTAATACCTGATACTGGCGCAATTCTAGTTCATGACATTCTTTGTCTATGCGATCCATCATGCTAGCGAATGCGGCATGTTGTGTTAATTGACCATCGATCGTGTTTTGCGCTAGAAGACTTGCGACACGGACTTCAAAGAATTCATCAAGATTGCTGCCAACGATACACAGATATTTTAAGCGCTCTAATAAAGGGATACTTTTGTCTTCAGCTTGTGCCAACACGCGCCAATTAAACGCGATTTGTGACATCTCCCTGTCTAAGTAGATCGCAGAACGCGGCAAGCTCCAGGCTGCCATTAAGGCTGATTCGCTGTCATTAGTCGGCTTATTGTGCATAGTCGTCGCTGCCGAGGCTGTTGTTGCCGCTTCACTTGCGGTGCTTATATTGTTGACTATTTTGTCATTTGTGACATCGTGATTCATCATTGGTTTCGGATCTCTGTGGTAATTCTGTATTATTTCTTTAAATGACAAAGGTACATAAGCCCTTTATGACAGGTTTCCCAAGGATTGTAGTAAGCTATTATGACAAGTTTATGACGGGAAAAACGCTTATTTTGAAATATTTCATAGACTCGTAAATCTCGTCACATTCTTGTCATATTTCGCTTGTAGAGTTCGCCCCATGTTGTTTTAGGTCAGCGATCAGTTCAGCCGAAAAGATCAGTATGCTGGCGGCGACATAATGGATAGTTTCCCAATTAAACGAGGTAAATATGCAATTTAATCGTATTGTTAAATCTTTAGTGATCGCAGCAGGTGCTGCAATGGCATTTTCAACTGTGCACGCTGCTGAAGTCACTGGCGCTGGCGCGACTTTCCCTTACCCTATCTATGCCAAATGGGCAGATGCTTACAAAAAAGCAACGGGAAACACCATTAACTATCAATCCATCGGTTCTGGTGGTGGTATTAAACAGATCAAAGCAAAAACTGTCGACTTCGGTGCAACGGATATGCCTTTGAAGATCGAAGATCTAAATACTGATGGCATGATGCAATTCCCAGCCGTAATTGGTGGCGTGGTTCCTGTCGTGAATTTGGAAGGCATCACTCCAGGTCAATTAAAAATGACTGGTGAAGTATTGGCAAAGATTTACATGGGTACAGTTACAAAATGGAATGCTGCAGAAATCGCTGCGATCAATCCAGGTGTGAAATTGCCAGCAGAAGATATTACGGTTGTTCACCGTTCTGACGGTTCTGGTACGACTTTTATCTGGACTGATTATTTGTCCAAAGTAAGCCCAGAATTCAAAACGACAGTGAGCTCTGGTACAGCAGTGAAATGGCCAGTTGGCTTGGGCGGTAAAGGTAATGAGGGCGTCGCCGCAAACGTACAGCGTATCAAGGGCTCAAT
>CAUPNA010000200.1:0-6606 GCA_963512475.1 uncultured Undibacterium sp. | reverse complement strand
CGCCAAGGTGGCTAGTTCTAGCATACGACCTCGGGGTATGCTTTTTTCGCGTTCAAACATCGCGATCAAGGTTCTTTGCTGTTCTGGGGTAAGTGGATACGGTAGGGCCGAAATTTCCTTATCGTCGCTACCTGTCATGTGAAGGGCTGGGCGTAGCAGGGCGGGGTCGCGGTAAACAACTTGAGTGCCAGCAACCATATCGCCCAAGCGCCGGAATTGGGTGTCAAACAGCATGCAAAGCAGGCCTGTTAAATAGAAAAAAGGAAGAAAGTCACCAACTAATAGTAGATTGCGCAAAACTGATTCGCGCCATCCGACCGGAAGCCCATCGGCACGTAACACTTGCAAACCGAATAGGCGTTTTCCTAAAGTTCGACCATCCCAGTACACTTCACAAATAATCGCGTAGCCCCAATACAAGACAAAACCAGCTATCAGTATCAATCCTGTTCCCAGCTTAAATTGCCCGAACAAAGCCGAAAGTAAAGCAAACGCAATTAAGTAGATGAAGAAATCAATAGCCCATGCCCAAGCACGTGGAACTGGCCCTGCAGGAGTGAGTAGTAAGCGTACGCCTTCAGGAGTGATCAGAGATAGGCGTCCATTTAGCATGTAGTTGTTTTCATATTGGTGGGTGATGTGCAGCCTGCATAAAATCGCTTCAAATTGGATCGTTTATTCGAAATGTAGCTTGACCGATCACAAAAAATCACTGCGGAAATTTTGACTAATTAGCAAGATGTTGATTGTAGCAAGAAAATGTCGCGGGTGTCTGCAACGTACTTCAGTACAGTTGAAAATTAAAATTCCTGAACCCTGAGGTGCAGAGACGCAGAGATGCCAACAGGAAACCAGTAGATTTTTCGGTTTTCTCCACACTCCTCGGCAACTCCGCACCTTGGCGTTGAGGAGTGTCAGTTTTTGAATGGAGATTCACGCTGACTGATTACATAAGATAGTTCTGTGCTTTTCTCTATATCTTTCTTTGGTTTTTTGTTTGCATATTTTCATCTTCCTCATGTAGTTGACCTGATAATCACGAGAAAAATCGCGAATCGGTCTCGTGATTTGGTAAAATGTTCGATTAATTTAGAAATTTCACAGGATTTTAGGTTTTATTGCCTTTAAGGTAATTTTTGTTCTGTGGTGCTGTAAAAATGCCTACCCCCGATTTAATTCTTTCTCATCTTAACTGGTCCTGCTATGCAATTTAATCGTCTGAGCGATCTCATCGCTGCTAATAAACTCCAAGGTCAACGTGTCTTTATTCGCGCAGATTTGAATGTTCCGCAGGATGATTCAGGCAATATTACAGAAGATACTCGCATCCGCGCTTCCGTTCCTGCGATTCAGCAGGCCTTAAAGGCAGGGGCTGCCGTGATGGTCACATCGCATTTAGGCCGTCCTACTGAAGGCGAATTTAAGCCGGAAGATTCTTTGGCACCGGTTGCTAAGCGTTTGTCTGAACTTTTAGGCGTCACTGTTGAACTCAAACAAAATTGGGTGGATGGCGTTGAAGTTGCTGCCGGTCAAGTAGTTTTGTTGGAGAATTGCCGTGTCAATAAAGGCGAGAAAAAGAACGATGACGCGCTCGCGCAAAAAATGGCCAAGCTGTGTGACATCTATGTAAATGACGCCTTTGGCACAGCACATCGCGCCGAAGCAACCACGCACGGTATCGCTAAATATGCGCCTATCGTTTGTGCTGGCCCTTTATTGTCAGCTGAACTCGATGCTTTAGGTAAAGCCCTCGGGCATCCGGCACGTCCTTTAGCAGCGATCGTGGCTGGCTCGAAAGTATCCAGCAAATTGACGATTTTGAAATCGCTTGCAGAAAAAGTTGATCAATTGATCGTTGGCGGTGGTATCGCGAATACGTTCATGCTGGCGGCGGGATTGAAAATTGGCAAATCCTTGGCAGAAGCTGATCTGGTCAATGAAGCGAAAGTCATCATGGACATGATGGCAGCGCGCGGCGCGATTGTGCCTATTCCGACTGATGTCGTTTGTGCAAAAGAATTTTCACCAACCGCGGTCGCCACTGTCAAAGCCGTTGCTGATGTAGAAGACGACGACATGATTTTGGATATCGGTCCAGAGACAGCACAGGTTTTAGCTGCACAAATCCGCCAAGCTGGCACCATCGTTTGGAACGGTCCAGTTGGTGTGTTTGAATTCGATCAATTTGGCAATGGCACGAAAGTATTGGCTGAAGCCATCGCTGACTCTAAGGGCTTTTCGATTGCTGGCGGTGGCGATACTTTGGCTGCGATTGCCAAGTACAACATCACAGAAAAAATTGGTTATATCTCAACGGGTGGTGGCGCTTTCCTCGAATTCTTGGAAGGCAAAACTTTGCCAGCGGTAGAGATTTTGTTGCAGAGAGCTGCTAAGTAATCTGCATTGAACACTGCGGAAAAACGTTAACCGCAGAGGCGCAGAGTACGCAGAGACTTTCATTAAGGAAAACTCTGCGCTCTCTGCGCCTCTACGGCAAAAAAGATTTTTAGTTTTAAGCCCGACCTTGTAAAAATTATCCATTAGGAGATTCAATGTTACGCGGAACCAAAATTGTAGCGACAGTAGGCCCGGCATCCAATGATTTGGATACCTTAGTGAACATGTTGAAAGCTGGTGTGAATGTAGTTCGTTTGAACTTCTCACACGGCAAAGCACAGGACCATATTGATCGCGCTGCTCTGGTACGTAAAGCAGCGGAAGTCTGCGGCATAGAAATCGCGATTATGGCGGACATGCAAGGTCCGAAAATCCGTATCGGCAAGTTCGAAAACAGCAAGATTCAAATCGAAAATGGCGATAAGTTTATTCTCGATGCGGATTGCACCTTGGGTAATCAAGAGCGCGTTGGTCTGGATTACAAAGCCTTGCCGCGCGATGTGAAGCCAAAGGACGTCTTGTTATTGAATGACGGTTTGATTGTTTTGATCGTCGATAAAGTGATTGGTAATGAAATTCACACCACAGTAAAAATCGGCGGCGAGCTATCGAATAACAAGGGTATTAATCGTCAAGGCGGCGGCTTAACCGCACCAGCATTGACTGCAAAAGATATGGAAGACATTAAAACAGCGATGTCTTTCCAAGCAGATTATTTGGCGATTTCTTTCCCGAAAAATTCCACAGATATGGAAATGGCGCGCCAATTAGCGAATATCGCGGGCGAGCCATTCAACCATAAACCGATGATGATCGCGAAGATCGAACGTGCTGAAGCGATCCCAGCGTTGCAAGAAATTCTCGATGCGTCTGATGGCATTATGGTTGCGCGTGGTGACTTGGCTGTTGAAGTCGGCAATGCGGCAGTCCCAGCTTTGCAAAAACGCATGATCAAAATGGCGCGTGCATCGAATAAATTAGCGATCACAGCGACCCAAATGATGGAGTCCATGATTGTGAATGCTGTGCCTACCCGTGCTGAAGTGTCCGACGTCGCGAATGCGGTGTTGGATGGCACTGATGCCGTGATGTTATCAGCAGAAACAGCGTCCGGGAAATATCCGATTGAAACGGTAGAAGCCATGGCTGCGATTTGCCTAGAGGCTGAGAAGTTCCAAGAGTGCAAATTGGATGCGGACTTTTTGAATTTGCAATTTACCCGCATCGATCAGTCCATCGCTTACGGTGCTTTGTTCACAGCCCATCATTTGCGTGTGCAAGCAATTGCGGCATTGACAGAATCTGGCTCAACGGCGTTGTGGATGAGCCGTCAAAGTATTGATGTACCTTTATTTGCCTTGACACCTAGTGTTGCGACCATGCGTAAAGCGGCTTTGTATCGCAATGTGCAAACTTTCAAGCTGCCGTACAACTCCGATCGTGATTCCGTTTTGAAAGAAGCGGAAAATGTTTTGCTTGATAAAGGCGCAGTGAAAAAAGGTGATTTGATCGTCGCGACTTGGGGTGAGCAAATGGGTAAGGTCGGTGGGACAAACGCCATGCGCATAGTAAAGATCGGCGAATAAAATAAACTGATTTCTAGGGCGCATTGCGTTGTTGCAAAGCCTCGCAATACTAGTGTATTGCTCCGTTTTGCGCCTAGCACTGCATCCCTAGAAATCAGTTTCTTGGTGGTGCCGAATCAGAAGAGTAACGAACAAGATTTAATTTCTAGCGACACTTAAGAGTGAGTCGCTAGAAAATTTAGTAAAGTCAAAGGCCACAAGCTTGTTGAGGCGCTGAGTAAGCGTAGCGAGCGGGTAAAGTTTGAATTAAGAAGCGCAACCGTACTTCAGTACGGTGAGCATCGCAGATTCAAAATCTGCCCGCGCTTAGCTTAATCAGTGTCGCAAAAGAAGATTTTTTTATTTGGAGTAAAAACTATGTCTCTCGTATCTATGCGTCAATTGTTGGACCATGCAGCTGAAAATGCGTATGGTATCCCAGCGTTTAATGTCAATAATTTGGAACAAGTCACAGCGATCATGGAAGCGGCGAATGAAGTTGGTGCGCCGGTGATTATGCAAGCCTCTGCTGGTGCGCGTAAGTACGCTGGTGAAGCTTTCTTGCGTCATTTGATTTCCGCTGCGGTAGAAGCCTACCCGCATATCCCAGTTGTTATGCATCAAGATCACGGCCAATCGCCAGCGGTTTGTATGGCAGCGATCAAATCCGGTTTCACTTCCGTGATGATGGATGGTTCCTTGATGGAAGACGGTAAGTCTGTCGCCAGCTATGACTACAACGTCGCCGTATCAAAAGAAGTGGTGAAGTTTTCCCACTCTATCGGTGTAACGGTTGAGGCGGAATTGGGCGTATTGGGTTCTTTGGAAACCATGATGGGCGACAAAGAAGACGGTCACGGTGCAGACGGCAAGATGACACGTGAGCAGTTGTTGACGGATGTTGCACAAGCAGCAGACTTCGTAAAGCAAACACAATGCGATGCCTTGGCGATTGCGATCGGTACTTCCCACGGTGCGTATAAATTCTCACGTAAGCCAACTGGCGATATTTTGGCGATTGACCGCATCAAAGAAATTCACGCACGTATCCCTAACACGCATTTGGTGATGCACGGTTCGTCTTCCGTACCACAAGAATTGCTCGAAGAAATTCGTCAATTTGGTGGCGACATGAAAGAAACTTACGGTGTGCCAGTCGAAGAAATCGTGATCGGTATTCAAAACGGCGTGCGCAAAATCAATATCGATACTGACATTCGCTTGGCGATGACTGCCGCGATCCGTCGTTACATGTTTGAAAATCCAAGCAAGTTCGATCCACGCGATTATTTGAAGCCAGCACGCGAAGCAGCGAAGTTGGTTTGTAAAGCACGTTTCTTGTCATTCGGTTGTGAAGGTCAGGCCGCAAAGATCAAACCTTTGACGTTGGAAAAAGTCGCAGAGCAATATAAATCAGGTGCGTTGGCGCAGCTTGTGAAATAAGCGTTTGAGCTTAAAGTTCGATTGAATTTAGATTGAAGTAAACGGGCGCGTGCTGTGCCCATCGGGGAGTTTCAAAAGTGGTTCGGTGACATGGGTCTACCAAATCGCGGATGAATCTCCCTTCAGCATTTTTTTTGAGACCACATTATGACTACGCAAATAAACTCCACTTTACATTCGCTACCACTGTTAGGTCGTGGCAAAGTCCGTGATAACTATGCCGTTGGCGAAGATAAACTGTTGATCGTGACAAGTGACCGCTTGTCCGCATTTGACGTGATCATGAATGAAGCCATTCCTGATAAGGGCCGTGTACTCAATCAAATGGCCAACTTTTGGTTTGAAAAACTCGGTCACGTGGTGCCAAATCATTTGACCGGCATTGATCCAGTATCCGTTGTAACGACTGATGAAGCGGAACAAGTACGTGGTCGCGCAGTGGTCGCAAAGCGTTTGAAGCCTATCATGGTAGAAGCCGTAGTGCGTGGCTACATCATCGGTTCAGGCTGGAAAGATTATCAAGACACCGGCGCGATCTGCGGTATCCAATTGCCAGCGGGTTTGCCACAAGCTGCAAAATTGGATGCACCGATTTTCACGCCAGCAGCAAAAGCTGAAATGGGTGAGCATGATGAGAACATCAGCTTTGCTGACATGGAAAGTCGCATAGGCGCGGAACTCGCTGCCAAGATGCGCGATATCAGTATCCAGCTCTACACCGAAGCAGCCAATTACGCAGCAACACGCGGCATTATCATCGCTGATACCAAGTTTGAATTTGGTCTCGACGACAATGGCGTATTGCATTTGATGGATGAAGTGTTGACTGCAGATTCTTCCCGTTTTTGGCCTGCGGATTCTTATGCGACAGGTATTTCTCCACCTTCATTTGACAAACAATTTGTACGTGATTACTTAGAAACGATCACGACATGGAATAAGACGGCACCTGCACCAACCTTGCCTGATGACGTCGTGCAAAAGACAGCAGCGAAATACCGTGAAGCCTTAGAGCGCTTAACGGGTGAAAGTTTGAAGGCGTAATATGAGCGACGTAACATTAAATACATCGCCGATTATCGGTGTCGTGATGGGCTCCTCATCCGATTGGGATGTGATGCAACATGCCGTGAATGTTCTGAAAGAATTCGGTATTCCTTTTGAAGCGCAAGTTGTGTCAGCACACCGTATGCCTGATGAT
>CAUPNA010000199.1:0-6608 GCA_963512475.1 uncultured Undibacterium sp. | reverse complement strand
CTTGCAGCGAAAACAATTGCTTCCGGGGATCTAACCAGGATGGTTAAGGCTGAAGGCAATGATGAATTCGCTCAAACAGCCTTAGAAATTGAAAGGGCGAATCTCAGCTTATCTGCTTTAGTTGCGAATGTCCGTTCGAACGCAAGCATGGTACTTGATTTAGGCAAAGAATTATCTGAGGGAATCAATGACATGGCGATTCGAACAGAGCAACAAGCATCTAGCCTCTTCGATACAACACAGAGTATGGGGACACTCAGTGAGACAGTTAGGATGAACGCGGCCAATGCGAATTCCGCCGATAATTTAGCAACCAACGTCCGTACCATCACCGAGTCGAGCACCAACACGATGCGGAATGCAGTAGTCACGATGCAAGGAATTCATACTAGTGCTATGAAAGTCCAAGAGATTGTTGGGATGATCGATAAGATCGCTTTTCAAACTGACATTTTGGCGTTAAATGCTGCTGTTGAGGCCTCGCATGCAGGAGAACATGGTAAAGGTTTTGCTGTGGTAGCGACTGAAGTTCGTAACTTGGCACAACGCTCCGCTGACGCGGCAAGGCAAATACGTCGATTAATTGACGACTCCGTAAATCGAGTTGAGACAGGTGTCGAACAAATTTATGAGGTCAATGACACCTTATCCAAAATCGTCAGTGGCATACAAAATCTAGCCAAAGATGTTAGTGCTATTTCGACCGCATCTACCGAACAGAGTAACAACCTAGCTAGTATTTCTGAAGCGATTCACGACCTTGATGAGATTACCAAGAGTAACAGTCAGATGGCAGAAAATGCGAAATTTGCTTCGTCGGAGCTAGAAATACGCGCGGCTAAACTGACCTCCGTCGTGTCTGCCTTCAAACTACGTCAAGGAACGGCGGATGAGGCGAGCGCATTAGTCCGAAAAGCAAAGAGCTTATTTGCCATACACGGCATGGATTTGCTGGCTAGAATTACCGATGACCCAGAAAAAATTTACGTAGATCGCGACATGTATGTTTTCGCCTTCGATCGCCAAGGACAGTATCGGGCTTATGCAGGTAACGAGAGCAAACTCTCAGTTAACTTGTTCAATGTGACAGGACTCGATGGGCGCAAATTGGTGGAAGATGCATTTGCTCTACCGGACAAAGGGGGGTGGATCGACTATGCTTTTGAAAACCCACTTCTCGGCAAGATAGAATTAAAGACGTCCTACATCGAAAAGATTAGTGAAGATATCGTGATTGGTTGCGGCGTATATAAATCTCTATAGTTTGCTGGATAGCATTGAAATTGTGGGACATCTACGTTCTTTGACACTTATTTACTTAAGATCAGAGCAAGATGTGAAAGTAAAAAAGAATTGTTTTTTTGTAGTGTCACTTTTCGACGATGAGTCGTACTCTGTGGATCAAACATGGATCAAGTAAAAATGATGCTTGCCGTATTGCGTGAAAACTATTTACGCGATTTACCAAGCTATATTGACGATATCGAGCAGACTCTGCTGAACTTAGAGCGTAGCGGGTTTCAATTGGATTTATGTCACCATTTGTTCCGGCAAGTTCACTCTCTGAAAGGGAGTGGTGGCACTTATGGCATGAGCTTTATTAGTGATATTTGTCATCCACTGGAAGATCTGTTGACCGATCTAATTGAACGCCCCCAATTATTAAAAATGACGATTGAAGTCGCATTGTCTTACGTAGACATTATGCGCAAGGCCTGTTTTGTTTATGCGTCCAGACTTGAACCAGATGAAAACCTCAAATCAAGTTTGCATGAACTCCGTCGAAGTGTGTCGAAACATACCTATGCTGCGATGATCGTCGAATCTTCCGATGTCATCGTTAGCGCAATGAAGGATACGCTGACTGAATTTGGGTTCAGGATTGAACTCATGCAAGATGGTTATGCAGCGTTAGGACGTTTGCTTGCTGAACCATTTGATCTATTAATCACTAGCCTTGAAAATCCTCGTCTCAACGGTATTGCCTTAATCGCAGCAGTACAAAAATCAGGTACTAAATTGGCTAGAACAAAAACGATACTATTGACGACTTCAGACCACTTAGATCATCAAGTTCGTCCCGATTTCGTGCTAAGAAAAAATGCCGAATTAAGACGGAGTTTTCGAGTCAGCGTTTCTCAAGTAATCACAAACAAAAGAAACTAATCGGATATGTGAGGCAGCAGTCCTGAGCGAATGAAATCTTGCGCAAGGGCAGCAAAGGACGAACGAGGGATTAAGAAAGCTTGGCGTTTTCGTTTCTAGCATTAGCGCCTATTTTATCTGGCTGCGTCGTGAACTAAAAAATTTCAAAAATCGACTAAAGCTCTTGGAAGATAAGTGTCCAGCGACCGAACGCCATTGGATATTTTGCTTAGCGGGAACACTATTTGAGTTAAAAAGAATTTAGCTCAAATCTAGTCTGACAGATACTCTAGGAAAACTGGTAAGTGTCAGATCCCGCATGATTTTTCACACACTAATTCAAGATCACCTCATCGTTTTCCATAGGCTTCGATAAGACTGGATATCGTATCGAGCGGGACGACTTTATCGACCGCGCCGAGTTTTACCGCTTCTTTTGGCATGCCATAAACGACGCAAGATTTTTCATCTTGAGCGATCGTTTCTGCGCCTGCATCATGCATATCGCGCATTCCCAACGCACCATCATCGCCCATGCCAGTCATAATGATGCCTAATGCATTCTTGCCGGCACATTTAGCGACCGAACGGAATAACACATCCACAGAGGGGCGATGCCGATTCACCGGCGGCGCATCTAAAATTTCGACATGATATTGGGCGCCACTGCGCTTCACTTGCATATGCCGACCACCGGGTGCCACTAAGGCTCGTCCCGGAATCACACGATCACCGTTTTTAGCTTCTAGCACTTCCATTGCGCAAAGTTTATTTAAGCGATCGGCAAAAGCTTCGGTAAATTTCTCCGGCATATGTTGCACAATCACGATGCCGGGCGCAGTGCGGGACAGCTTGGTAAGTACAAATTCTAAAGCTTGGGTGCCCCCCGTTGAAGTACCGATCGCGACCAACTTATCGGTTGTGACTGACATTGCACTATTTAAGCTGGCATTCAGTGCTGGCATCACTTCGTCAATTTTGATTTTTGCTGGCACCATTGCTGCATTGCTCATACCACGTAGCGGCCGTAAGTTAGCGCCTGCGGCTGCTTTTACCGCTTGTACAATATCACCGGCATCGAGCTCCAAGAAATTCTTTAAGCCAGCTTTAGGTTTGGTCACAATCGCCACTGCACCTGCGGCTAATGCCTGCATCGAGGTGGCAGCACCTTTTTCGGTTAACGTTGAGCAAATGATGACCGGGGTCGGGCGAATCGACATGATTTGTTTTAAAAAAGTAATCCCGTCCATTCTCGGCATTTCCACATCTAGCACGATCACATCAGGCCAATTGGAGTTCATTTTATCCATGGCGAATATGGGATCTGGCGCTGATGCGATGACTTCGATGGAACTGTCTTTGCCTAGCAAGGCGGTTAGCACTTGCCTGACAACCGCAGAATCATCTACCAGCATGACTTTAATTCTTGAACTCATTTATTCCATCACCTTATCGACATGCTTGACCCAAACATCCCCTGACCATAGATCAAACATGATATTTCTATGGCCGTTACCGCCAAGATGCTCGGACTTTATTTTAAAGCCATAGTGCTCGAGCAGGTGGCGACCGATGTCTACATTTTGTTCCGAGACAGAAAACACCCGTTTATCTTGCCCCGGAAACTGGTTGCCGCCCCCAAATATTTTTACTTCATAGTCATGAGCAGAAGTGTGTGATTTTTTGATCTCTTGTAAAAACAGATGCATTGTATCTTCAGCGTATTTCCCATCCAGCTCATCGTGATGACCATGGCGCTTATTTTTCGGTAGCATGTAGTGACACATACCCCCAATGTGTTTTTTTGGATGCCACATCGTGATAGACACACAGGAACCCAAAATAGTTCGAATACGGGTCTCTCTATCACCAAAATAGAATTCACCTGGCTGTAAGAAAATATCAATGTAAAAACCTGGTTCACTCATTTTTCGCTGCTCACTTCACATTTGAATTCGATGAAGATATCGAATTTTACCGTCGTGCAATTATTTATTATGCTAACGCATTACCTCAGTTTGCATCTTGATTTGATGCGCAATATAAACAAATTCGTCATTTTTCAACACCAAAACCGCACAATATAAAGTCCGTATTCGCTGCATAGACAATGTCGGCAAAGACTCTACAAACATCATGGGTTTTAATCTTATTCCTGCTTTTGATACACCGATGGGGCAACCAGCTCAAGTGGTGAATCTAAACCGTTCAAGGTTTCCGAGTGGCTGATGATGAAATAGCCACCCGGCTTTAATTTTTCTACGATTTTGTGTACCAATTTTTTCTTTGTCTCGCGATCAAAATAGATCATGACGTTGCGTAAAAAAATAACTTCGAAAAGACCAAGATCTGGTAACTGTTCGATCAAGTTTGCAGTACTAAAATGCACCCGTTTTCGTATAATTGGGTCCATCAAAAAGAAGTCCTCAAATTCTTCACGGCCTTTGAGGCAGTATTTCTTTAACAAGGCCTTTGGAATTTTTTCTGCGGCGAGCATAGGATAAAGACCACGACTGGCTTTTTCCAACACGCGTGTGGAGATATCGGTACCAATGACTTCCCAGTTATCAGAGGTAAACGAGTCAGCCAAGGTCATCGCTATCGTGTACGCCTCTTCTCCACTTGAACTGGCGGCACTCCAAATCCGAACTTGTCTCTGCTTGGCATACTTAGGAAAGACCACCTTCACCAAAAATTCAAAATGTTTCGGCTCACGAAAATAATAAGTCTCGTTGGTGGTCAATAAATCAATCGCCGCAGTGGTTTCGTCCTCGTAGCCAGGTCGCCCTAATAGAGCGAAATATTCCCCATAGCTAAACAAGCCACGACTGCGTAATCGTTTGTCCAGTCTTCCCATGACCAAGGCTTGTTTGCCATCGTTAAGTGCAATGCCTGTGCGTTCATACAAAAAACGAGAGATCCATTCAAATTCGGCTTTTTGTAATTGCACAGGTGCAGCGGCGCGGATTGGTGTGCTACTCATTTTGTGTTTCCATGTCGTGGATTATCATTGTTAATGTAGCTCAGAATCGTTCAAATTTTGCACCCGATACACCCTGATTGTCGACGCGCTTTTGATTTTTATTAAACTTTGTTTTGCTTAGTTGCGATCCTGCGATGTTTGCTTTCCTTGGGTTCGCCTGATCTGCGCCGATCTTGAAAAAACCCATTAACTCCATCAATTGCTCAGCCTGGCCAGTCATCTCTTCCGCAGTTGCCGCAAGTTGTTCGCTAGAAGATGCATTTTGTTGTGTAATTTGATTCATCTGATTCATAGAAGAATTAATCTGCCCAACCCCCGCAGATTGCTCTTGCGATGCGGACGCGATTTCTTGTACCAGATCGGAAGTTTTGCCTATGCCTGGTACGATTTCATCAATCAACTCGCCAGCATGTTCGGCGGCCCTCACACTACCGCCTGCCAGATCGCCAATTTCCTTTGCCGCGACCTGGCTACGCTCCGCTAGTTTACGAACTTCTGCTGCGACTACAGCAAATCCTTTCCCATGTTCACCCGCGCGAGCCGCTTCGATGGCGGCATTCAGGGCGAGCATATTGGTTTGATACGCGATGTCGTCAATGATGCCTATTTTCGAAGCGATTTCTTTCATGGCTGCGACGGTTTGCTTAACAGCCTCGCCGCCTTCGATTGCTTCTTTCGACGCTTTAGCGGCGATGCCATCGGTAATTTTTGCATTCTCTGCATTTTGATTAATACCAGCGGCCATTTGTTCAATACTCGCGCTAGTCTCTTCGACACTGCTTGCTTGTTCACTCGCCGCTTGTGATAGTGCTTGCGACGTGGAGCTAATTTGTTCAGAGGCATTTGACAAAGCGTCTGTTGCTGTAATCACATCACCGACAATCTGAGACAGTTTATTGACCGTCTCATTACTGGCGACTTTGAGTGCACCAAAAGTACCTTGATAATCTTTTTGGATGGTTTGAGTTAAATCGCCTTGCGCTACGGCTGCTAGTACTCGCAGAACCTCATTGAGACCATCGTCGCTAGTATGCATCAGACGATTGAATCCTTGACTTAATTTCGCGAAAAATCCGGTCTTCCCTTGTTCATCCAAGCGGGTAGTAAAATTGCCTGCGACGGCGTTTTCGACAATCTTTTCAATTTCATTTTCGACCGCGACCTCGGCAGTTCTATCTAACCACTCGACTACACTGCCTAAGCGTTCACCGCGTTCGTTGATCACGGGGTTGGCTGATAAGGCAAATGTTCTAACGCCGATTTTGATTTGTGCTTTATGTGTTGCAGTGAAGCTGGAGAGCAAGCTTCTTTGATGGGATGGATCTCTATGAAACTGATCGATATTGGATCCCAACAGTCCGCTAGCAGAGAAATTGGGTAGCGATTTTTGGATATCTTTCTCCGCATTTTTCAACATGTCTATGACAGAACGGTTGGCATAAATAATGTTGCGTTCGTTATCTGCAATCATGACATTGGT
>CAUPNA010000198.1:0-6631 GCA_963512475.1 uncultured Undibacterium sp. | reverse complement strand
TCGTCCACAGTTCTACTTCCGTACAACGGACGTAACTGGTTCAATCGAGTTGCCAAAAGACAAAGAAATGGTTATGCCAGGTGATAACGTTTCTATTACAGTTAAGTTGATCAACCCGATCGCGATGGAAGAAGGTCTCCGTTTCGCGATTCGTGAAGGTGGTCGTACTGTTGGTGCAGGTGTTGTTGCTAAAATTATCGTTGGTTAATAGTTTTAAGTAGTAAAGATGATTGGGGTAGTGGCTTGAAAAAAGTTACTATCCTTTTCATATGTAAAAGCTGTAGGGGTGTAGCTCAACTGGCAGAGCGTCGGTCTCCAAAACCGAAGGTCGTAAGTTCGATCCTTACCGCCCCTGCCACCATCAAGGCCAAAAGGCATCGAAAGTAAAAATCAGCATGTCTAACCAAACCGTTCAAACTGTCAGTACTTCCAATGATAAATATAAAATCATTTTGGCGGTGATTGCAGCTGTTGCTGGTGTTGTTGCATTTTATGTCCTGGCTGGTCAGGCGAAGTATGTGCGTTTAGGTGCTTTGTTTGGTGGTCTCGCATTGGCTCTGGTGCTGGTCTTTATTTCCGAGACTGGTCGCGAGTTGGTGTCGTTTGCTAAAGAATCGATTCGTGAAGCTAAGAAAGTGGTCTGGCCTACTCGTAAAGAGGCGGGGCAAATGACTGCAGTGGTATTCGGATTTGTATTGATTATGTCAATCTTCTTGTTTACGGCTGATAAAGTTCTTGAATATTTGATTATGAACGTAATTCTTGGGCTTAAATAATGAGCGAGCAAATCTCTGATAAAAATACGGATGGCGCGCCAGAGCAAGACTCTGGTGTTTCTGTCCCTAAGAGTGCAAAAAAATGGTATGCCGTGCATGCCTATTCTGGTATGGAGAAAAGTGTCCATCGTGCATTGGTAGAGCGTATTGAACGCGCTGAAATGCAAGATTTGTTTGGGCAGATTTTGGTGCCTACCGAAGAAGTGATAGAAGTTAAGAATGGCAAGAAAAGTGTTACAGAGCGTCGTTTGTTTCCTAGTTATGTGTTTGTGGAAATGGAAATGACGGATGATACCTGGCACTTAGTGAAGAATACGAGCAAGGTTACTGGTTTTATTGGCGGTAAATCGAACAAGCCAGCGCCAATTCCCCGCCATGAAATCGAAAAAGTTCTGCAGCAGGTGCAGGATGGTGTGGAAAAACCAAGGCCAAAAGTATTGTACGAGGTTGGCGAAGTAGTCCGTATTAAAGAAGGTCCATTCACAGATTTCAACGGCAATGTCGAAGAAGTCAATTACGCTAAATCTAAAGTGCGCGTGAATGTCACTATCTTTGGACGTGCGACTCCGGTAGATCTGGAATTTGGTCAAGTCGAAAAAGTTTAAGTTGTAAATGTAGTAAGCGGGGCTGGCACCGCACAGAAATGTAAAGGCTAGTGAAAAAAAGCGAGGAGCCGAGTAGGTCAGAGATTCGTCAGAATACTGATTAAAAGGCGCTACCACTCAACCATAGAAGGAGCCATCATGGCAAAGAAAATTATTGGTTTTATCAAGCTGCAAGTTCCAGCTGGTAAAGCAAATCCATCCCCACCAATCGGTCCAGCATTGGGTCAACGTGGTTTGAATATCATGGAATTCTGCAAAGCTTTTAATGCGCAGACTCAAGGTATGGAACCAGGTATGCCAATTCCAGTTGTGATCACCGCATTTGCTGATAAGTCTTTCACATTCGTGATGAAGACGCCACCAGCAACCTACATGATCAAAAAGGCAGCTGGCATCACTAAAGGTTCTGCTAAACCACATACAGACAAGGTTGGCAAAATCAGTCGTGCGCAAGCCGAAGAAATCGCAACAGCTAAGCAAAAAGACTTGACTGCTGCAGATATGGAAGCAGCTGTGCGTACAATCGCAGGTTCTGCTCGTTCCATGGGCATCACGGTGGAGGGTCTGTAATGGCTAAGTTATCTAAAAAAGCAAAATTGCTGAAAACAAAAGTAGATCGTTTAAAAGTTTACCCATTCGATAACGCTATCGCGTTGATCAAAGAATGCGCAACTGCAAAATTCAACGAATCTATCGACGTTTCTGTTCAACTCGGCGTTGATCCTAAGAAATCTGACCAAGTCGTCCGTGGCGCGGTTGTATTGCCAGCAGGTACAGGTAAGACAGTACGCGTAGCGGTTTTCGCACAAGGCGCTAAAGCTGAAGAAGCTAAAGCCGCTGGTGCTGATATCGTTGGTATGGAAGATTTGGCTGAGCGTATCAAAGCTGGCGACATGCCATTTGATATCGTGATCGCTTCTCCTGACACAATGCGTATCGTTGGTACTTTGGGTCAAGTTTTGGGTCCACGTGGTTTGATGCCAAATCCAAAAGTCGGTACTGTGACTCCTGACGTTGCAACAGCAGTTAAAAATGCTAAAGCAGGTCAAGTTCAATATCGTACTGACAAGGCAGGTATTATCCACACAACAATCGGTCGTAAATCTTTCGCTGATGGCGATTTGAAATCGAACTTGTTGGCCTTGATCGAAGCTTTGAACAAAGCTAAACCAGCAACAAGCAAAGGTGTTTATCTGCGTAAAATCTCCATCTCATCCACGATGGGTGCTGGTGTGCGCGTAGATCACATCAATTTGTCTGCATAATAGTTAAAAGTAGTAATGAGAATTAAGTCCATTCATCTTTTGGTGAATGGCGCATCTTTGGGCTGTTTGTTTTTGCCTGCTTCGGTAGGTAGTTGCAAGCAGAGTGTCAAAGACCGTTGGGCTTTTTAAATTCGTTTAAAAAGTTAATTGTTGAGAAGTGATTCTTGATGCCCAACGCAGATGGTGTACCCGAGTAAGTTTTGTAGTGACTACTGGTAATCCAGTGAAACTCCTAACTTCGGACGCCGTGTTCGAAACGATATGAGGGAAGTGCATCATTGTGGTGTATGGACTGAATATCATTTAAGGAGGTTGACCGTGAGTCTCAATCTGAATGACAAAAAGGCTGTTGTCGCTGAAGTCTCTGCAAAAGTAGCAAAAGCACAGACTATCGTCGTAGCCGAATACCGTGGCATACAGGTCGGTCATTTGACGCAATTACGTGCTAGCGCACGTGCTCAAGGCGTATACATGCGCGTGTTGAAAAACACACTCGCACGTCGCGCTGTAGAGGGAACTGTATTTGCAAGCCTCGCTAACGAAATGACAGGTCCGTTGATCTATGCGATCTCGGAAGATGCTGTTGCTGCTGCAAAAGTTATTCAAGACTTTGCAAAAAGCAATGACAAGTTAGTCGTTAAAGCTGGTAACTACGCTGGTAAATCCTTGGATAAAGCTGGTGTTGTTGCGTTGGCAAGCATTCCTGCTCGTGAAGTATTGTTGGCGCAAGTGTTGGGTATGATGCAGGCTCCTGTATCAGCATTCGCACGTGCATTGGCAGCACTCGCAGCAAAACAAGAATCTGGTTCACCAGCAGCGCCGGCAGCAGAAGTTGCCGAAGCAGCAGCTGAATAAGATTTTTCGTCAAATACCGAATCATAGTAATTTAAATATTGGAGTTTCAAATGGCAATTAGCAAAGACGATATCCTGGAAGCCGTAGGCGCGATGTCCGTAATGGACTTGAACGACCTGGTTAAGGCATTCGAAGAAAAATTTGGCGTTTCCGCTGCTGCAATGTCAGCTGGCCCAGCTGCTGGTGCTGCTGCTGCTGCTGTTGAAGAGCAAACAGAATTCAACGTAATTCTGTCTGAAGTTGGCGCGAACAAAGTTGGCGTTATTAAAGCAGTTCGTGAATTGACAGGTCTGGGCTTGAAAGAAGCTAAAGACGTAGTTGATGGCGCGCCAAAAACAGTTAAAGAAGCTGTTTCTAAAGCGGATGCTGAAGCTGCTAAGAAGAAATTGGAAGAAGCTGGTGCGAAAGCAGACATCAAGTAATTCCGTGTTATACTGGCGGACTTTCGAGTTTGCCTAAGTCAAAGGAAGGAATCTTCTTGTAAGAGAAGGTTCCTCTTTGGCTTCTCTGTCGTTCTCGCGGCAGTATTGTTTGTTATTTGTAAATTCGTTGAAATTTCCTAAGCCGAATCTCATAAGGTGAGGGCTGAGACTTGAGGTTTCTTGATGGTTTTTCTTGTAGTGTCATTTACCTGGAAAAAAGTTTTGAAATCTGAATTCTCCATCCTTCCTTGCCACTCACGGAGTGTCCATGCACTACTCATTTACTGAGAAGAAGCGCATTCGCAAATCTTTTGCGAAACGCGCTAACGTCCACCACGTTCCGTTCCTGCTGGCGACCCAGCTCGAGTCATATCATAGTTTTTTACAGCAAGACAAAGTTGCGTCTGTTCGTAAAAATGAGGGTCTTCAATCGGCCTTTACATCGATATTTCCGATCGTGTCGCATAATGGGTTCGCTCGTTTAGAATTTCTATCCTACGTTTTAGGCGATCCAGCCTTCGACGTCAAGGAATGTCAATTGCGCGGTTTGACATTTGCTTCTCCTTTGCGTGCCAAAGTGCGTCTGGTGATTCTGGATAAAGAATCTCCAACCAAGCCTGTCGTTAAAGAAATGAAAGAGCAAGAAGTGTACATGGGTGAGTTACCGCTCATGACCAACACTGGCTCTTTTGTGATCAATGGTACTGAGCGCGTTATCGTGTCTCAGTTGCATCGCTCTCCAGGTGTGTTCTTTGAACATGATCGCGGCAAGACGCATTCGTCCGGTAAATTGCTGTTCTCAGCGCGGATTATTCCTTACCGTGGCTCATGGCTTGATTTCGAATTCGATCCTAAAGATATCTTGTTCTTCCGTATTGACCGTCGTCGTAAGATGCCTGTCACTATTTTGTTGCGTGCGATTGGCATGAGCAATGAACAAATTCTTGCGAATTTCTTTGTTTTTGATAATTTCGGCTTGCACAGCGATGGCGCAGAAATGGAATTCGTCGCAGAACGTCTGCGCGGTGAAGTTGCGCGTTTTGATATCTCTGACAAAGCTGGTAAATTGATTGTTGCAAAAGACAAGCGTATCAATTCCAAGCATGTGCGTGAAATCGAATCTGCTGGTATCAAGATGATTTCTGTACCAGAAGACTATTTGCTCGGTCGCGTGTTGGCGAAAAATATCGTCGACGCGGATACTGGTGAAGTCGTTGCGAACGCGAATGATGAGCTGACAGAAGAATTGTTGGCAAAATTGCGCGATGCAAAGATCACTGATATCCAGACTTTGTACACGAATGATCTCGATCAAGGTGCTTACATTTCTCAAACTCTGCGTGCGGATGACACTGCTGACCAAATGGCAGCGCGTGTCGCAATCTATCGCATGATGCGCCCTGGGGAACCACCAACAGAAGATTCTGTTGAGGCTTTGTTTAATGGCTTGTTCTACAACGAAGATCGTTACGATTTGTCTGCGGTCGGTCGTATGAAATTCAACCGCCGTATTGGTCGTGATGAATTGACTGGCGCGATGACTTTGTCTGATGACGACGTCTTGGCTGTTATCAAGATCTTGGTTGAGTTGCGCAATGGTCGTGGCGAAGTCGATGATATCGATCACTTAGGCAATCGTCGTGTACGTTGCGTGGGTGAATTGGCTGAGAATCAATTCCGTGCTGGTTTGGTGCGTGTTGAGCGCGCGGTCAAAGAACGCCTTGGTCAAGCTGAGGCAGATAATTTGATGCCGCATGATTTGATTAATTCCAAGCCTATTTCTGCAGCGATTCGTGAGTTCTTCGGTTCTTCACAATTGTCTCAGTTTATGGATCAAACTAATCCATTGTCAGAGATCACGCACAAGCGTCGTATTTCTGCTCTCGGACCTGGTGGTTTGACACGTGAACGCGCTGGCTTTGAAGTACGTGACGTTCATCCTACTCACTACGGTCGCGTTTGCCCGATTGAAACGCCAGAGGGACCAAACATTGGTTTGATCAACTCATTGGCTTTGTATGCACGTTTGAACGAATACGGTTTCTTGGAAACACCATACCGTAAAGTGATCGACGGCAAAATCACAACGCAAATTGATTACTTGTCTGCGATTGAAGAAGGTCGTTACATCATCGCTCAGGCGAATGCGACGATCGATACTGCAGGTATGTTAAGCGATGAATTAGTATCTTCCCGTCAAGCGGGTGAAACAATTCTGGTTTCTCCTGAGCGCGTTCAATATATGGACGTTGCGACAGGTCAGGTCGTTTCTGTTGCGGCATCGTTGATTCCATTCTTGGAACATGATGATGCGAACCGTGCGTTGATGGGCGCCAACATGCAACGTCAGGCTGTTCCTTGCTTGCGTCCAGAAAAGGCCTTGGTCGGTACAGGTATCGAACGTACAGTGGCGGTCGATTCTGGTACTACGGTACAAGCTTTGCGCGGTGGTAAAGTGGATTATATCGATGCGGGTCGTATCGTTATTCGTGTCAATGATGCTGAAGCTTTGGCAGGTGAAGTCGGTGTTGATATCTACAATTTGATCAAGTACACACGTTCAAATCAAAATACCAATATCAATCAACGTCCTATCGTAAAAGTAGGTGACGTTGTGGCAAAAGGCGACGTATTGGCTGATGGTGCATCAACTGACTTAGGTGAGTTGGCATTAGGTCAAAACATGTTGATCGCGTTTATGCCATGGA
>CAUPNA010000197.1:0-6666 GCA_963512475.1 uncultured Undibacterium sp. | reverse complement strand
TGGCTGTCGGGCCACACCCGACCTGTAACCGACGATCTAGAATGAAGCTGAAGAAATTTGAGTCGGTTCAAAGCCAGCGAACCAACAGCCACTTAGCATCTACAGAAAAAAAGAGTAGGTAAATTCCGCAAGCGCTTTTTACCTAGTCGTACAAGTTCCAAACCTCACCATTTGTCACGGAAATCAACTAACCTTCCGCCGTTTCCTGCGAAAGCGGGTAACGCGACAACGAATCGGTTTTTTGGAGCAATGTTTAATGCTGCACCAAATTTTTGACTTCTACAAATTGGTACCTTACGATCTTCTGGAACAAAAAGCATTACCCAGAAATTTACCTTTACTTTGAAACTTCGCCCTTTTACCTCTACTAAAAAATCAACTTGGTCGGCACCTTCATAGTTCCATTTCGGTTTATATGTCCAATGGTCACCGCCAACTAATTCGACAATACCATGCTTAGGCGGCGTAACAACTTTCGCAGAATATTTTTCTAATTTTGAAATTAAATCATACGGGGGCTTATCTCCCGCAAAGCGTTGAATTTCCCTCATCACTGGCGTGAAGCTATTATCAGCGGATTCAGCATAAGGTCTGTCAGTGTCTCCGAAGCCGCTCGCTGCATCCATACAATATTTAAAACTGCGTTCTATATTTTTTCCGTTTACGGTATTGGTGGTAGTTTGCACTTGGGCGACTTGTACATCCTGAGCAGGTAAGTCTGGTACTGTCACTAACATAGAAAGAGGCTCCTCAATGGTTTGTTGGTCAGTCCGATTCGCTTTGAAAGACTCTCCGCAGACTTACTAGTTTTAATTTGTAGAAACAAAAAAGGAGCAAACCAATAAAGCCAGCTCCTTCAAAAAAATCAAATTACAAAAAATCAAAACGGCTCATCATCCCGCAAATACCGCCATTGCCCCTCAGGCAAATGCCCAAGACGCACTTTCCCAATACGAACACGCTTCAATCCAACTACCCGCAATCCCACCATCTCACACATACGACGAATCTGGCGTTTTTTGCCTTCTTTGAGGATGAACTGTAATTGGTCTTCGTTCATCCAGCGTACCTTCGCTGGAATCAGTTTTTTGCCATCTAAGCTTAAGCCATGATTGAGTAAGCGCAAATCGCCAGCTGGTAATTTGCCAGGTTTGGTGTACTCAACGCGAACCAAATACTCTTTCTCAACATCGGTATTCTCACCAATCAAGATCTTTGCAACGCGGCCATCTTGCGTCAGTACCAGCAATCCAACTGAATCAATATCTAAACGGCCCGCGGGTACTAGGCTACGTAATTGCGTAGGGTGAAATTCGTTTTCGACTTTGCATTCGCTCCAACGATTTTCTGCTTTGACTAATGCAATCGCAGGCTCATAGCCGTCTTCTGCTTGCCCGCTGACATAGCCAACTGGTTTATTGATAAGTATGGTGACGCGCTTGGATTGTTCGGCTGCGGCTTGGCGTTCTACTGTGACTTTTTGATCGGGAAAGACTTTACTGCCCAACTCGGACACGACTTTGCCGTCTACGCGTACCCAACCCTTGGCGATCCATTCATCGGCTTCGCGGCGTGAGCAGAGTCCTAATTCGGACATGCGTTTGGAGAGTCTTAATTGTTCTGTCATAGCTAATGTTTCTTTTTATTGATTTTGATTGTTCATCTAGATGCGCAGAGCATCTAGTAATTCAGATTCAAATTGAATTTGATTTTTAGGATTATGTAATGAGGCCCCGTCGACCAAAAAGACATCCTCCACCCGTTCACCCAGCGTCATGATCTTGGCTGTATGTAGGTTGATTTTATATTTAGCGAGGACACCAGCGACTGAGTACAACAAGCCGTTCCTATCGTTCGCAGAAATCGATAACAGGAAATATTGGCCTTTGTCATCTGGCCGCAATTCGACGGTTGGCACCAAAGGAAAATTGCGCGATAAACGTGACAATCGACCTTGATTTGGTGTAGTCAATGGAACCTGTTTCGATAAGACTTCTGCCAACTCATGCTCGATCAAATTAATGATGTCGCGGTAATTGCTGGCAAATGCAGGTTCCGTAACTAAGAAAGTGTCGAGTGCATAGCCACTTTTTGTGGTGTGGATTTTGGCATCGAGAATCGCAAAATTTTTGCTATCAAAATAATTGCAAATGCGCGCAAAAAGATCTGCTTGATCTGGCAGATAAACAGTGACTTGTAAACCCTCACCGATGGGCGCTACGCGACACTTAACGATGGGAGTAGGGCTGCTGATTTTGTCGTGTAGTACGCGCGTTTGCCAAGCAATATCGGATGCGTCATGACGCAAGAAGTAAACAATGTCGAGTTCGTTCCATAACTTAGTATGGGCGTCATGTTCTATGCCAACTAAACGCAATGCCTTGAGTGCTTCTTCCTGGCGATTCTTTAGCTCACGATCCGCGGATGGGGTTTCTCCGCCAAGCACGCGCAAGGTGATTTTGTAGAGGTCTTCTAGTAGTTTGCCTTTCCAAGCGTTCCAAACTTTCGGGCTAGTGCCGCGAATATCGCAGACCGTGAGCAAGTAAAGGGCGGTCAAGTGACGCTCATCTTTGACCAAGTTTGCAAATGTCTGAATTACGTCTGGATCCGATAGATCTTGCTTTTGCGCGACCTGCGACATGGTCAAGTGTTGCTGAACTAAGAAAATGACTAATTCGGTATTATCTTTGGAGATGCCATGATCGAAACAAAATTTGCGTGCATCTGCCATGCCTAATACTGAGTGATCGCCATTGCGTCCTTTTGCGATATCGTGAAATAGTGCTGCAATATACAAGACCCAAGGCTGATTGAAGTTCGCCATCAATTGACTGCAGAACGGATATTCGTGCGCATGCTCGGTCATGGTGAAGCGACGCAGATTGCGTACGACCATCAAGATGTGCTGATCGACGGTATAAGCGTGAAACAGATCGTGCTGCATTTGTCCGACGATGCGGCGGAAATTAGGTAAATAGCGACCTAGAATACTGGTTTGGTTCATGCTACGCAGTACGTGCGTAATGCCGCGTGGTGATTGTAGTATCTGCAGGAAAGTGCCGCGATTAAAAATGTCGTGACGGAATTCTGCATCAATCAAATTACGCGCGTGCCATAGCGCTCGCAGCGTTTTGGCGGTCATGCCTTTCAGATTGGCGTTTTGAGACAACAACAAAAACACTTCTAACATTGCAGAAGGCGTTTGCTCAAATACATTTTCTTCAACGATATCGATTAGGCCGTTGACTTCATTAAAGCGCTCATTGATGACTTGTGCTTGATGCGGTAAAGGAAATAATACCGCCTCAATATTTTGCAATAAGATGGTGTTAAGTTGCGTGACTGCCTTTGCTGCCCAGTAATAACGTTGCATCAAATATTCGCTGGCGCGTCGTGACTCAGTGGTTTCAAAACCAAAGGTTGTTGCGATGGCAGTCTGCAAATCAAATACTAAGCGATCTTCGCGACGTCCCGCTTGTATGTGCAGACGCACGCGTATGTCTTTGAATGCGCGTTCATTGCGTTTAAGTTGATGCGCTTCAGTGGCAGTAATCAAGCCGCGTGCTGCGAGCTCTGCCCAAGAGTCGCCGAGTTTGGCCGCTTTTGCCACCCACAAGATGACCTGCAAATCGCGTAGTCCACCCGGACTTTCTTTGCAGTTCGGTTCTAGACTATACGGTGTGTCTTCGTATTTGATGTGACGCTGATGCAGTTCTAATAGTTTCGCTTGAAAGAACTGTTGAGGGTTCATTGCCTCATCGTAGCGTGTCTTAAGTTCGCGAAAACTATTGCGGCTGCCGGCTAATAATCGAGCTTCGAGTAGCGCTGTTTTGACCGTAATATCGGCCGCAGCTTCGGTCATGCATTCGTCTATCGTGCGGATGCTATGCCCAATGTCTAGGCCGATATCCCAGAAAATTTGTACCAGACTTTCGAGTTTCTCACGAAGATCTTTATCTGGATGGTCTGCTAGAAGAATCAAAACATCAACGTCAGAATGCGGAAATAATTCACCACGCCCATAGCCACCGACTGCCACTAAAGCGAGCTCTTTCGGGAAGTTAAAGCTCTTCCAGATGTCACATAAGTTAGCATCGACGCACCGACACAAATCTGTGAGTAAGGCTTCAGCCTTCGGCTTGTCTTTGAAGGATTGAATGATAACTTGCTGTTCGGCCTTCAGCTTTGCTTTGAAAGCCATGGCATTCGCGATGGCTGTTTTCATTAGGCTTCGTTTTGTGCAGTTACTTGTTTTGTGATGAATGCTGGCGGCGGCGGGGAACCAGCGGACAGAGTTAACACCTCATAACCAGTTTCTGTCACCAAGATCATGTGTTCCCACTGTGCAGACAGGCTGCGATCTTTGGTTTTGATCGTCCAACCGTCACCCATCTCGCGAATTTCACGGCGACCTGCATTGATCATTGGTTCAATCGTAAAGATCATACCTGGTTTTAATTCATCTAAAGTGCCAGGGCGACCGTAGTGCAAAATTTGTGGTTCTTCATGAAATACTTTGCCTATGCCATGGCCGCAGAATTCGCGTACCACGCTATAGCCGGCTTTTTCTGCGTGTTGCTGAATCGCATGGCCAATATCACCTAAATGATTGCCTGGTTTGACTTGTTGTATACCTAACCACATGCATTCATAAGTAATTTCGCTCAGGCGCTTAGCCAAAATTGACGGTTCGCCTATGAAAAACATACGACTATTGTCGCCATGATAGCCGTCTTTAATGACCGTAATATCGAGATTGACGACGTCGCCATTTTTCAATACTTTGTCGCTAGGAATGCCGTGGCAAATTACATCGTTGACGGAAGTGCAAATTGCCTTTGGGTAGGGTGTATAGCCAGGTGGGCAATAATTCAGTGGTGCGGGAATTGATCCTTGCACGTTCGTCATGTATTCATGACATAAACGATCGAGTTCGCCAGTAGTGACGCCCGCTTTGATGAAAGGGGTGATGTAATCAAGTACTTCAGATCCTAGGCGACCGGCAATGCGCATGCCAGCAATATCTTCAGCGGTTTTAATAGAAATAGATGACATGCGTTCTCTGCAATCAGAAGGTAAATAGGGGAGATTAGAGGTGTTTAAGTGTGAATTATAGACGAGGAGTAACAAGCGCGCAGTCTTCGCTATAGAATAAACGCCATTTTTAATGAAATTATTTTTGGTATTTAGCACTTGCTAGGTGAGAGTGGAAGCTCTGATGATGCCTGAATTCGTCTCTGTACTTGATCAAAGTATGTGTTTCAGGTTAGAATAGATGGTTAGCTTGAATAAATTGCATGCTAATCAAAAGCAGTATTAAATATGTTTGTTTCTTAAAGATCGAATCTGGTCGAAAAGGGTGTTTCTCTCCTAGTTCAAAGTAGAGGAATCACTGACTCGATTCAAGACCTAACCCTGGAGTTATTATGTCTGTAACAATGCGTGAAATGTTAGAAGCTGGTGTTCACTTCGGTCACCAGACCCGTTTTTGGAATCCAAAAATGGCACCGTACATCTTCGGTCATCGCAATAAAATCCATATTATGAATTTGGAAAAAACATTGGCGATGTATCAAGAAGCAATGAAATTCATCCGCCAATTGTCCTCTAACCGTGGTACGGTTTTGATGGTTGGTACTAAGCGTCAAGCGCGCGAATTGATCGCAGCTGAAGCAAATCGTGCCGGTATGCCTTTCGTAGATCAGCGCTGGTTGGGTGGTATGTTGACTAACTTTAAAACAGTTAAAACATCTATCAAGCGTTTGAAAGATATGGAAGCTTCTATTCAAGACGGTTCTGTAGAGAAATTGTCGAAAAAAGAAGGCTTGATGTTTGAACGCGAAATGATCAAGTTGCAAAAATCTATCGGCGGTATTAAAGATATGGGCGGCGTTCCTGATGCAATTTTTGTGGTTGACGTTGGTTACCACAAAGGTGCGATCACTGAAGCAGCTAAATTGGGTATCCCAGTGATTGGTGTTGTTGATACAAACCATTCGCCAGCTGGCGTTACTTACATCATTCCTGGCAATGATGACTCTTCTAAAGCAATTGCTTTGTACGCTCGTGGCGTTGCAGATGCAATTTTGGAAGGTCGTGCAAATGCAGTGAATGAAGTATTGGAAGCGATCAAGCCAACTGATGAGTTTGTTGAAGTAGAGCAGGCTTAATTCTCGCCGGCGCTTTCTTTGGCGTGTTTAATTAAGCGCGGCGTTTGAAAAGTAAAAAAGGGGCCAACGCGTGTTTGCCCCTTTTTTTAAATCGAATTTATATTGAAATGTGCATCTTGTGATGCGATGAATTAGGAGAGAAACATGGCAGCAGTTACAGCAGCGATGGTGGGCGAATTACGTGCAAAGACAGATGCACCAATGATGGAATGCAAAAAAGCATTGACGGAAGCAGAAGGTGATATGGAACGTGCGGAAGAGATTTTGCGCGTTAAATTGGGTAGCAAGGCTTCTAAAGCAGCTTCCCGTATCACAGCAGAGGGCGTGGTTGCCTCTTTCATCTCTGGTGGCGTTGGTTCTTTGGTAGAAGTTAACTGCGAAACTGACTTCGTTACTAAGAACGATGACTTTATCGGTTTTGCTAACAAAGTAGCGAAATTGATCGCTGATTCTAATCCAGCTGATTTGGCTGCATTGGCTGCTTTGCCATTGGAAG
>CAUPNA010000196.1:0-6795 GCA_963512475.1 uncultured Undibacterium sp. | reverse complement strand
GCCGCAGAGGCGCAGAGAACGCAGAGATATTCTTCATGCTTTCCTCTGCGTTCTCTGCGCCTCTGCGCCTCTGCGGTTAAAGATTTTGATCTTCATTGACTGATCTATTTCAAACGCAATTCAGCGCTACGAGCATGTGCTGGCAAGCCCTCGCCATACGCAAGTTCTGCTGCTATCTTACCGAGTGTCTGCGCGCCCTGCTCGCTGACTTGGATCATCGATGAACGCTTCTGAAAATCGTAGACGCCTAGCGGTGAGGAAAAACGTGCCGTGCGCGAGGTTGGCAATACATGATTCGGGCCAGCGCAATAATCGCCTAAAGACTCTGACGAAAAACGACCGAGGAACATCGCACCAGCGTGACGAATTTGATCCGCCCATTGCTGTGGAGTTTCTGCAGAAATTTCCAAATGTTCTGCCGCAATATCATTCGCGATATCGCAAGCTTCTTGCATATCACGCACCTTAATCAAGGCGCCACGATCTTTAAGTGAAGTCAGGATAATTTCTGCACGTGGCATGGTCGTAATCAGTTTATCTATGCTCGCGTGAACTGCATCAATGTAAGTTGCATCAGGACACAACAAAATCGACTGCGCAAGTTCATCGTGCTCGGCTTGCGAAAACAAATCCATCGCTACCCAATCTGGGTCAGTCGTGCCATCACACAAGACTAAAATTTCTGATGGGCCTGCGATCATATCGATACCTACCGTACCAAACACACGGCGCTTGGCATTTGCAACGTAGGCATTGCCAGGGCCGACAATTTTATCAACTTGCGGGATGCTATCCGTACCATAAGCCAAAGCGGCGACAGCTTGCGCGCCACCTATCGTGAACACGCGATCTACACCAGCGATTGCTGCTGCGGCTAATACCAAGGGGTTACGCACACCGTCGGGCGTCGGTACCACCATGATGATTTCACGAACACCAGCGACTTTGGCTGGAATCGCGTTCATCAATACTGAAGAAGGATAAGCCGCTTTACCGCCAGGCACATAAATACCAACGCGATCTAAAGGCGTGACTTTCTGACCGAGCACAGTACCATCCGCTTCAGTATAAGAAAATCCTGCCGAACCACATTCGCGCTTTTGCACTTCATGATAAGCACGTACACGTTGCGCTGCCGCTTCTAAAGCACTACGACGTTCACTCGAAATGTTGGTTAAGGCTGCATGCAAATCAGCCTGCGGAATTTCTAGTGCCTGCATATTAGTGACAGCCGCTAAGCGATCAAAACGTTGCGTATATTCCAGCACCGCAGCATCGCCACGGGTTTTTACTGCCTGCAAAATCTGCACCACACTTTGATCAATCGCCGCATCCTCACTCGCTTCAAACGCCAATAACTGACGCAAAGTTTGAGCGAAACCAGTTTGTGTAGAATCTAAACGCGTTAGTGCTGTCGCGAAAGTCATTACTTGCCCTCCGACGCGCGTTCAAAGGCTTGCAAAATAGGTTGCAAGCGTTCACGTTTCAATTTCAATGCAGCTTGATTCACCACCAAGCGTGAAGAGATATCCATGATCTCTTCGACTTCCACCAAGTTGTTCGCGCGCAGCGTATTGCCGGTGCTAACCAGATCAACGATCACATCAGACAAGCCAACCAATGGTGCTAATTCCATCGAGCCATACAGCTTAATCAAATCGATATGCACGCCTTTGCTGGCGAAATGCTGACGCGCAGTTTCTGTGTACTTGGTCGCAACCCGCAAGCGTGCGCCGTGACGCACCGCTGTCGCGTAATCAAATCCGACCGAAACAGCCACCGACATACGACATTTTGCAATTGCTAAATCGATAGGCTGATACAAACCTGCACCACCATGCTCAAACAAGACATCTTTACCCGCCACGCCAAAATCCGCAGCACCATATTGCACATAAGTCGGTACGTCAGAGGCGCGAACAATGATCACACGTACATCGGGATCGTTGGTCGATAAAATCAACTTACGTGATTTTTCAGGATCTTCCGTAACGTGAATACCAGCAGCCTCTAGCAGCGGCAGGGTTTCTTCAAAAATGCGTCCTTTGGACAAAGCCAAAGTTAGTTGCTGAGAACTCATATCGATAGTTTCACTTATTTGTATTCGCTTGAACTTACTTGAATTTGTTTACTTCACGCGCTGAATTTGTGCACCAACGCCGGACAACTTCACTTCCATCCGATCATAGCCACGATCCAAGTGATAAATCCGGTCGATTAAAGTTTCACCTTGGGCTGCCAAACCTGCGATGACCAAAGACGCAGAAGCACGTAAGTCCGTTGCCATCACCGGTGCGCCGATCAGTTTTTCCACGCCACTCACAATCGCCGTATGGCCATCAATTTCAATATGCGCGCCAAGACGATTCATCTCTTGCACGTGCATGAAGCGATTTTCAAAAATCGTTTCGGTGACGCGCGCGGTGCCATTCGCCAAGCAATCTAAGGCCATGAATTGCGCTTGCATATCGGTTGGGAAACCCGGATATTCCGTCGTGCGGAAACCGACTGCTTTTGGACGTCCGCTCATCTGTGCGCGTATCCAATCCGGACCGGTCGTGATAATCACACCTGCTTCGCGCAACTTATCTAAAGCCACATCGAGAATATCGCTGCGCGTATTTTTGACAGTTAGATCACCGCCAGTCGCCGCTACCGCGCACAGGAAAGTCGCCGTTTCGATACGGTCGGCGATCACAGTATGTGTCGCACCATGCAATGCATCCACACCTTGTATCACTAAGCGATCAGTGCCGATGCCAGTAATCTTGGCACCCATCGCGACTAACAAATTCGCTAGATCCGTAACTTCAGGTTCGCGCGCCGCATTTTCTAATACAGTTTCGCCATCAGCCAAAGTCGCTGCCATCAACAAATTTTCTGTTCCCGTTACGGTAATCATATCGGTCACGATGCGTGCACCGCGCAGACGCTTGGCTTTGGCGTGGATGTAACCTGCTTCGATCGTTATTTCAGCACCCATCGCTTGCAAGCCTTTGATGTGCTGATCGACTGGACGAGAACCAATTGCGCAACCACCTGGCAGAGAGACTTTTGCCTCGCCAAACCGTGCCAACAAAGGACCGAGCACCAGTATCGATGCACGCATGGTTTTGACCAAGTCGTAAGGCGCTTCCAACTTATCAATCGCTGCGCCGTTTAAGGTCACGACACCGTTTTCTTCGGTGACCTGCAAACCCATTTGCTTGAGCAATTTCAACATCGTCGCCACGTCCTGCAAATGCGGTACATTATGCAAAACCACATCACCAGCGCTTAACAAGCCTGCGCACAAAATCGGTAAGGCTGCATTCTTTGCGCCAGAAATAATGACATCGCCATTCAGGCGATTGCCGCCTGCAATCAGTAACTTATCCATGTTTATTGAAATTCTTCCGGAGTTAAAGTTTTCATCGACAAGGCATGAATTTCTTCACGCATACGGTCGCCCAAAGCGGCATACACCAGTTGATGACGTTGAATCAAACGCTTGCCTGCAAATGCGTTTGAAACGATCACTGCGGTGAAATGCTGGCCATCACCTTCCACTTCGAGATGTGTACATTCCAAGCCGGAAGCGATGTAATTTTTAATTTGATCTGGTGTAGGGAACACGATAATTCTTCCTAAAATATTTTCTAAAATTCAACTTACGTTGCGCATTACAGTAACTCAGTGACGCACTCAGTGTCGTAATTTATAACCACTACGCAACATCTGCATTGCCACGCCCGTCAACACGATCAGGAAAGCCGCAACTATCAACAGGCTGCGCACAGGATCAACATCCGACTGTCCTGAAAATCCATAACGGAACCCATCTATCATGTAGAAAAACGGGTTGAAATGCGAAATTGTTTGCCAGATTGGTGGCAGTGAATTAATCGAATAAAACACGCCAGACAAAAAGGTTGCCGGTACGATCACGAAATTTTGAAAGCCTGCCAACTGGTCAAACTTCTCCGCCCAAATGCCAACAATCAAACCCATGGTGCCAAGCACAAAAGCACTCATGACAGCAAACAAAGCAATCCACAAAGGCGCACTAAAACTCAAGTGGGCGAACCAAGCTGTCACCACGAACACACCTAGGCCAACTGCCAAGCCTCTCACGACCGCAGCTAGCACATAGGCAAAAAACATTTCCCAATGTGACAGTGGCGGCAACATGATGAAAACCAGATTGCCGGTAATCTTTGATTGGATCAAAGACGAAGAGGCATTCGCAAACGCATTTTGCAAGACGCTCATCATCACCAACCCAGGAATCAAAAATGCCATGTAAGTTACGCCATGCACTTTGACATGACCTTCGAGTGCCTGACCAAAAATCAGCAGATACATCATCGCCGTCATGATCGGCGCTGTGATCGTCTGCGTTGCCACTTTCCAGAAGCGTAAAACTTCTTTATACAATAAGGTGCGGAAGCCTATCATTGCGAATTTCCTCCACCCATAATTTGTAAGAACACATCTTCAAGATCCGCTTGTTGCAGGTGCAAGTCTTCAATTACACAACCCGCGCTCCGTAAGCTCGCCAGAATGGGCTCAACTTCAGCATAATTCGTGATGCGTAAGGCAAAACTGTTTGCTTCTGCTTGCGTATCAGTCGAAATAATTAAGCTATGCAAAGAAGATGGCAATTCGCCTTGTGCCAATTGCACTTTCATTTGCGAACCGGAAATACGCTTAATCAAAGCTGACATCGTATCGAGCGCCACCACTTTACCGGCTTTGAGCATCGCAACGCGATTACACAAGGCCTGCGCTTCTTCCAAGTAATGTGTGGTCAACACAATGGTGTGACCTTCACGATTTAGGCGCGCAATAAACTTCCATAAAGTCTGACGTAATTCGACATCAACACCCGCGGTCGGTTCATCTAAAATGATAACCGGCGGTTTATGAACGAGAGCCTGTGCAACTAAGACCCGGCGCTTCATACCGCCAGATAAAGCACGCATATTCGCATCGGCTTTATTGGTCAGGTCGAGATTCTCCATGATCTCGTCTATCCAGGCATCATTATTCTTAATACCAAAATAGCCAGATTGCAAACGCAAAGTTTCGCGCACGGTGAAGAAAGGATCAAACACTAATTCTTGTGGCACGACGCCGAGCTTACTACGTGCGGCACGATAATCACGCACCACATCATGCCCTTGCACTAAAACTTGCCCTGAATCGGCGCGATTTAAGCCAGCAATGATAGAGATAAGCGTCGTTTTACCCGCGCCATTCGGCCCGAGTAAACCAAAAAATTCGCCTTCTTCAATCGAGAGCGACACACCACCTAGAGCCTGTAGCGGTTTGCCGGCAGACTGGTAGGATTTTTGTACATTGCTAATTTGTATGGCGGCCATGTGGCATTCGCGCTTATGCGCATTGATTGTGAACTTAGGTCGACAATGACGAAAAAAAGATCACGGCAGTTGCCGTGAAAACCTTCGATTATAGGGGATTTTGCCTGACAACGGGTTGTGCTTTATTGCACTGCTTGTATAGACAAATTAATAGAGATGCGCTGAGGATCAATGTCGCTCAGAGGGATTTGCAGCGGACAGATGGAAAAAATCGGTCAATCCGTAAAGAGAAATTAAGCTTAACAAACTGGCAGGAACGTCAATAAATTGCAAATGTCGATTAAGGGCCTGCGCCTGACGTTGCCAGGCCAGCATGACCGCCACTGCTGACGAATCGACGACGTGCAGTTTTGACATATCGATCTGGTCAGCACCAGCATGAATCGCTTGCAGTCCCGTCTCTGAAACGCTCACTGCATTACGCAAACTTAGTTCTTGATCTGACAAGATCATGCTGGGCTCCAAAATATGATCGAATTTATGACTGCGCTTAGGACTTCTTCGCTGAGGTTGCAGCCAATTTTTTGTTCTTTTCAACTAAAGTCTTGATCAAACCGTCTACACCGTTTTTACTAACTTCTGCTGAAAAACTGCCCTTATAGGTTTCCACTAACCATGCACCCAGAACGTTAATGTCAAAAATCTTCCAACCAGATGCGGTTTTTTCTAAACGATAGCTGAGTTGTAAAGGTTCGCCACGTACTTGTATCACTAAGCTTTTCACTTCCACTTCAGTATCTTCTGGCGCAGCACGGAATGGCTTAAATTCGACTTTTTGGTCACGAATTTGTGTAATTGCACCTGAATACGTGTGAATCAGCAAAGTACGAAATTCAGTGATCAATTGCTTTTGCTGCTCAGGCGTCGCTGAGCGCCAGCTTTTACTCACGGCCAAAGAGGTCATGCGCTCAAAATTAATGTGAGGCAGGACTTTATCCTCAACTAAATCGTTGATGCGTTGACGATTTCCGGCTTGAATCTCTTTATCGGTCTTTGCCGCATCAATAATTTCTGTACTCAAACGCTTTACCAATTGATCCGGCGCTTCTTGCACTTGCGCGTTAGCGAGCAAGCTAAAACCTAAACAAAGACTAACTAAAAATTGACTGACTTTTTTCATAATATTTTCCTGACTTATGGGATTAATTCTATTTACGGTTTTGTTACGTAAACTCTGTCATGTGACATTGGGTTGACGCTGTTCAAAATCCCCCCCGGTTTTGTTCTTGATGTTCAATTACGATTTACATAAAAATCGAAACATCATGTTTTTTGAACTTTTCTTTTGCGCTATTCCTGCTCTTGTTGCTTGCCTGCCTTGATTTGGCTTTCGCGTCTTTGCAGATAAGCACCCCGAATAAACACATATTTATCTAAAGCAGCTTCTTCTATTAAACTCACTGCATCTAAAGCACTCGCCCGCTTATCAATC
>CAUPNA010000195.1:0-6825 GCA_963512475.1 uncultured Undibacterium sp. | reverse complement strand
TGCCGCGCTCACCTATGAAGATGAAAATTTCTTCAAAGTGTATGAAAAAATTCATCATCTGATTGCCGAGCTCTTATACGCTAAATCATTTTTTGTCGCAGTCTATAATGAAGAAACCCGGCGGATCGAATTTCCCTATTTCGTCGATGAACGCCATCCAGAATTGGAGGCAGGTATTGGCCCGATTGATACCGAAATGCGAGGTATGTCGGCATGGGTTATTTTCAATAACACGTCACTTTTGCTGAGTCGCCAAGACATCATTGAACGTTCACAGCGTGGTGATTTTGAACTCTTAGGAACCCTTGCTGAATCGTGGTTAGGTGTACCGATCCATGCTGGAGATGATCTCAAGGGAGCCTTGGTGGTACAAACTTATTCCCCTTTTGTCTCGTATATTGAGAAAGACCGGGAGCTTTTAAGCTTTGTATCGAGTCATGTATCCAATCTACTGAAACGGAAAGTCACGGAAAAAAAATTACAACATTTGGCTTTGCACGATGCGTTGACTGGCTTGGCGAATCGAACTTTGTTTCTTGATCGGGTAACACACGCCTTGAAGAAACAAGATCGACAAGATCATCGACTCTGTGCCGTCTTGTATATGGACGTCGATTTGTTTAAAACGATTAATGATCGTTACGGACATGCGGTCGGTGACGCGCTGTTAAATAAATTCGCCAACTTGCTCACGCAGCA
Source organism: uncultured Undibacterium sp. (assembly GCA_963512475.1). Classification (GTDB taxonomy): domain Bacteria; phylum Pseudomonadota; class Gammaproteobacteria; order Burkholderiales; family Burkholderiaceae_D; genus Undibacterium. The sequence goes on along the minus strand of CAUPNA010000195.1, from coordinate 6,126 downwards.
AACGCGCAAACTCGATACAGTTGCGCGCCTCGGTGGTGATGAATTTGCTCTATTTTTAGAAGATATTGAGAGCCAAGACATTGCCATTCAATTAGCTGAACGTATCATTCAAGCCCTGCACCAACCCATTGCGGCGAATGAAGCCTTAATCAGCTGTTCGACCAGCATCGGCATCGCCTTCACGAATGGAACATTGATTTCTACCAGCGAAATGATTCGTCGTGCAGACGCTGCCATGTATCAAGCCAAAGCTGCCGGTCGAGGGCACTACCAGCTATATGATCCCTTGTTAGACAGCGCGAGCGTCCGAGATCTGGTAATGGGCGAAGACATCCATACAGCCTTAGCGGAACAACAGTTCGTACTACATTATCAACCTGTCATTGATGTCGCCAACGGCATGGCGGTCGGGTTTGAAGCGCTGATACGTTGGCAGCATCCGAGTAAATCATGGATCGCACCGAATGAGTTTATCGATTATGCGGAGAAACATCGCCTGATCGAAAAGATTGATCGTTACGTATTGCGCCAAGCCCTGCAACAAATGTGTGTCTGGCGCGAAGAAACTGGCATGTCACCCAAAGTCAGTGTCAATATTTCAGGTCGTCATTTCGCCAGCGCTGAATTCATCAGCACAGCCTTGGCTTTATTAGACGAGTTTCAGATTGAACCACATACTTTAGGGATAGAGATTACTGAACGCGCTGTCATCGATAAATTTTCCATTGCGCAAAACAATATTCAAATACTGCAAAAGAATCACGTGCGGGTCTTGCTTGATGATTTTGGAACTGGTTATTCCTCTTTGAATTACTTGCATCAATTGACATTAGACGTGATCAAAATTGATCGTACTTTCGTGAAAGGGAGTCGCGGTAGTAAGCAGGATAATCCCATTATCAATAGTATCGTCGCGCTCGCCTCGGCGATGAATTTGACCGTGATTGCGGAAGGTGTCGAAACACAGGAAGAGTTGCTGGTATTAAGAGATGCTGGCTGTGAGCTATGCCAAGGTTTCTATTTTTCTAAAGCGCTGCCGCCGGATGACGCAATCAACTACTTTCTTACGCACCAAGCCAACTTGAAAGTCTCGATTTAAGTTCGCAGACCCGACTTCGGTTCCACGACGGGCACGTGATATGATCGGTAAAAAGATTGGGGTCAGGCCTCACATTCGACATTCATTCGGCAGGCAAGGGGTCAGTTCCGGGGGCTAATGGGTGACCCCGTGCTTTCTATAACTTTGACACTCGTTTAGAAACGTAAATTGTTGGCTTTGACAATCTAAAGAAGCAAGATATGTACATAGAGAAATACATACAAACCAAGCCCTACAAGATCCTCCTGAGCATAGGACTCATTGCTATTTTCTTTGGGTTTACTGTGAACAGCTGGGCGCAGAATCAGCGTCAAACAATTCAAATCACTACCGAGTTTAACTACCCTTACAACTTCCTTGATAAGGACACTGGCGCCATCTCTGGCAGAGCCGCAGACAAAGTGCATGAGATCTTCAAACGCAGCCAAATCCCCTATCGCATGCAGATCATGAGTTGGAACCGTGCATTCGAGATGGCACGCAGCAACGCTGACACTTGTGTTTTCTCCACTTCAAGAAGTGGAGAGAGAGAGCCATTCTTTCAATGGATTGGACCCGTCGCTGTCGGTCATTGGGCAATTTTCGGCAGCCCCGATAAATTGGGAAAAATCACCAAATTAGAAGACATCAAGCAATCTCGAATAGGAACTCAATTTGGCACGATTGGCGTTGCCTATCTCAAGGAACGACACTTCCAAGTCGTCACCTCAACTGAGTCGATTACCACCTTCAAGAATGTCGCAGTCGGTCGTCTTGATTACGCAACAACAGGTGACTATCACGGAAGAAAAATAATTAAAGATAATCAACTTGGTGACAAAGTGGTTTGGTTATTCAACTTCAACACCACGAATTACTACCTTGCGTGCAATGCACAAATGCCAACAGAAATCATTTCGACTTTAAACACAAGCTTGCGCGAGCTTAAAACGGACGGCACATTCGAAAAGATTGACAATCGATATTGAAACTAAGCTTGGAAGCGACTCACCAAGAATGGCGGTCAAGCCTTACATTTGACATTCAACAATCAATCAACACCACGTAACACCACATTCGTTCTGTTTCACAGCCCGACTAAGCGTCGCGTAGCTTACTCCAAAATGGGTATCTACTTGCTCAAGTGTGTAGTGCCCACTTAAGTATGCCAGTGCCATATTTTCATTTCGCGTATATCCCAAATTGACAAAGTAATCCCATGGTTTGATGGAGCTTTGTTAACATTCTTTTGACTTTAAGAATAATTCAGATTGCTTCACGTTCTGACAACTCTTACAATCTCCATAACAAATTTATAAGCAGCTGTAGACGCGCCGTGCAACAAGGCATTGGTGGCGGACACCGCTACGCGGTTCCGTCTTCGGGGTGCCGCACATCTAAAACGTTTGAGTGGAGATACTATGAAAAAAATATTCGTCAATATTGGTTTTGGCATTCTTGGACTTATCCTCGTTCTTCTCATCGTCGGCATCATCTATGAGAACTTGGGTAGACGAAATGCTGCACAGAACTTTCCACCACCTGGCATATTAGTCGATATTGGTGGTCGTCATATTCAATTGGATTGCCGAGGTTCGGGCAGCCCCACTGTCGTATTTCAGTCGGGACATGATTGGGCGGGATCGCTGAACTGGTCGGCAGTTCATGACGAAATTGCGAAGACAACTCGGGCTTGTGCATATAGTCGTGCTGGCATCATGTGGAGCGCCCCCCATGAAGCTCCGCAGCTTGCAAAATCGATTGCAGAGGACTTGCATGCTGCCTTGAAAAATGCCAACGAAAAAGGCCCTTTAGTCCTGGTAGGGCACTCTGCTGGCGGCCCTTACAACATGGTCTACACGAAATACTTCGGTGCGGATGTAGCGGGATTGGTATTTGTTGATACTTCTCACCCTGATCAGATATCGAGCGGAAATGCACTGGAAGCTTTAGAGTCGAATTCGGCAACATTGAATCGGAACTCAGAGTGGAACTGGTCAGCTTTTCTAGAGAAATCGGCGGCTGCATTAAATTGGACCGGTATAGTGCGGCTCGTTGCAGCTATGGAAGAAAAAGACGGAAATCGGACTGAGTCCGATGATCAGGCCGTGAAAGCTTACGCGTCGACTACAATTAGTTCCGTTCTAAAGGAAGGCGATGCGTTTGAGCAAACACTGGATGAGGCGGGAACGTTTCGGCATCTTGGTGACCGCCCAATAGTGGTCTTGACAGCAGTGAGGCCTGTACCTAAACAAGAATCCAAGTTCGAAAAAGCACTAAGAGAAAATTGGTCGAGGATGCAGGAAGATCAAGCGAAGTGGTCATCACAGGGCCAGCATCAGCCGGTACAAGATGCGGGTCACTATATCCAATTTGATCAACCTGCGGTTGTCATTGATGCAGTGCGGTCTGTGATCTCAAAAGTGCGCGAAAAATAGCCAGCGCAAATGTAAGGCCTGATAATCATCTCGCCGTTCACGGCACGCGAAGTCGGTGATTCCATTTACAACCTTGCTCCTTCAGCGTTCGTATTTATAGCGATCCAATACGATTTTCAACAGCGATAAAAATCGCTGTCTATCATCGTCATTGGCATAAATATTCGCTCGTGCATTCCCGCGGGCTGTGACGGGGTACAAAGCACCTGCATACTCTATGCGTAATGGTCTCGCCATTTCAATCCCCCGTCGATTTAATGGCGAAAGAGAAATGTCAAATGTAAGGCCTGACCCTGCTCTTGCTAACAGTGAGGTCATACAATGTCGAAAGAGATTGCTCAGCTTCGGAGTCGCGCCGCGCCATGCTAACCACAAGAGCTCGCATGTATTCTTCATGTTCGGAATTAAATCCTTTGCCTTGACCTATTTCCTGTAATTTTGTCATGAGTTTTACGGTATTGCCTTGAGGCAATTTACACGTTGAATAAAGGATTAGCTTCATTTTACCCTCACAACAATAAGAATGGTTTTTCCATCGTTATTATTAGTACCCGTTTATCTATACGCAGGCGCGGAGCGATTGGATGCCACCAACTACATTATTTTTTTGAATTTAAGATCGCCGAGTTGGGCAAATACGACCAAAAGAATAGTGATCGTCCAATTTGATCTATGCCATCCAATGAAACGCTAAATTACGTTTCTGTGGCAAACTTGTCTACGTCGATTAATTTCTATTTGGCAAGTAAATTTGGAAACATTCCAGAATCAGGCCTTGTCATTGACATTTAACACCAGTCAACACGGCTTTCCTTCTGTTTTACTGCGCGACACACCGTCGCGTAGCTTACCCCAAAATGTTGTCCAACTTGCTCAAGTGTGCAGTGTCCGCTTAAATACGCTAGTGCCATATTTTCATTTCGGGTGTTTCCCAAATTGGCAAAATAGTCTAGTGGTTTGATTGGCGCTTGCTTTTGCTTTTTCGGGATATCTTTGAGCGATTGTTCAATACCAGTCATAGCGATCCACTGCAGTCTTTAGTAGAGATAAAAAGCGTTGGCGATCATCGTCATTACCATAAATATTCGATCGCGCATTTCCGCGAGCAGTAACATGGTACAAGGCACCAGCAAACTCAATACGTAAGGGCCTTGCCATCTCACTCTCCCTCTGATTTATCTACAGATAAATGTAGGATGCTAGTGGGTGAATATCAAATGCAAAGCCTAGCCCGGTGTTTGCTCCTATCGATCTACTCTAAGCGATATCCTACTCCGGCGATTTTTCCTTCAGCATTGATTCCAAAATTCATAATGTACGTATCTTTTTTGAAAACAAGGCGATAGCGTAAGCGTTTCGTTTCGCCATCGATTTCTCTGCTTAATAATTCGAGTCGATCTAAACTACCTGAGGCATTTAATTCTTCTCCGGCTTCTTTGATGCGATCTGGAAATAAGAAGGCCCTCATTTTCTCATCAAAAACTGCGGCTTGTATGCTGCCGTCGCTAATTTGTTGGACTATCGTTTGCAGATGTGTTGTCAGAACAGGTTCTGGGTCTGTTATCGCTTTTGGTGGTTCTACTTTTAAGGCCGACACATAATCGGCGGCGACCATGTTGGCAATTTTTTGAGGACTACTGCCAGAGCGATTGGTCAATACGATGACGCTCAGTTTATCGTCCACGTAACGATTAATCGACGTGGTGAAACCCTGCCATGCGCCGCCATGCTGTATGTTTTTGTGCCCATTCACCTGCACAATGCCCCAACCGTATCCGTAGGGATGAGTCTTACCATCATTGAGTTTTACTGGCGTCCAACTGGCGCGTTTTTGCGCTGCATTCAGAGGAGAATTTCCCATGAGCGCAATGTCCCATTTGGCTAAATCACGTGCCGTTAAATACAAGCTGCCATCGGCTGTCGTATTTAATTTTGGCGAGACCCATTCTTGATTTTTCCATTCCCCTTTTACCAGATCGTAACCAGCAGCGCGGTGCATGATGATGTCGCGTTCATTGATGATGCGCGTACTCATGCCTAAAGCTTGAAAAATGCGTTCGCGCAATTGATCACCATAGAATTTTCCACCCGCCTTATTGCAGATAAAACCAAGTAGATGGTAGCCCATATTGCTATACGACCAGCGCTCGCCCGGTTGAAATAACATGGGAATGGTGACTTCTAAGTCGATCAATTCTTGATCACTATAATCTTTACGGAGATCGATTTTTTGGTAGGGATCACCTAAACCTGAGGTATGCGTCAAGAGATGTTCGATCGTAATGTTCTTCCACGCTTCCGGGGTATTAGAAAGATATTTGGAGACAGGATCTTTCAGAGAAAGTTTGCCATCTTGTTCCAACAATAAAATCAAGGCGGCGGTAAATTGCTTACCGACCGAACCCGATTGAAATATCGTTTCAGGTTTGACGCGAACTTGGTGTTCCACATTCGCAAAACCATAGCCTTTTTCACGCACTATTTTTCCATCTTTCACCACGACTAAACTCAGCCCTGGAATTTTTTGCCGTTTCATTTCGGCTTGAATTTTGTCATCCAATTGATCAGCGTGAACCCCTGCTGCCATTGCTATGTTCAAGCTAATACCCG
>CAUPNA010000194.1:0-7038 GCA_963512475.1 uncultured Undibacterium sp. | reverse complement strand
TGTTTGAGCGTAGCGAGTTTCGAAGCTTTCCCATTTTTTGTCCTGCACAATTGGGAAGCCGAAGGCCAGTGGCAGTGTGGTCGCCTTTCTTTTGCTGTCTTTTCTTTGGCGAAGCAAAGAAAAGATAGTAGCTGTCGGTCTACCACCGACCAGCGAACGATGAGATTGTTTGCAGGCGAAAATTTGGATAAAAATAGGTGATTTGATTACGAATAAGATTGGCGTTTTTCGTGTGGGTAAAAGAAATTACCCACACTAATGGGCTTTTTGAGTTGAACAATAATTTTCGTAGTTACACAGCCTTCTTGCGGCGTATTACGCTAACGCTATTGCGCCCTGCTTTAATGCTACGCCTTACGGTCTTCATTATCTTCACGGAAGTTTGCATTCCGGATAATGTTGATATCGTTCATAGCGGTTTGCATAAAACTCTTCAAGTGATTGTGTCGACTCGAATAACTGAGAGTAAACCTCATACCCGTCAATCAACGCATCGCCATCTTGCATATACGCATATTGTTCTAATCCAACTTCAAAATCATTGCTTAAAGCATATTCATTAGCTTCCTTCAAGCCTTTTATATGGGCTTCCTCCTCACTGTTCGCTTCAAAACAGACAATTCTTTCTTCAAATATATTCACCCCATCCGACTTCACCCCGAAATGATAGATATTTCTAATACCGTACCAGGCCATATAAAATTTCCTACTTAAAGAAAAACCAAAGCATTGAAAAAACAAAATCCTCGAAAAAACTTCAATCGTTCACAAATTCTCGCCCAAATTTTCTCGAACTCACGCTAGAAAAATCACTTTACTCTTACCAACAACACCCCAATCGGAGTAAGTCAAAGAATCAAGATTGGAAGAGCACAACTTACATTCTGTAGAAATCCATTTTCCTGCTACCGCAACAAACTCTCCCAAACCTTCTGCAACCTCTTAACCGACACCGGCATAGGCGTCTTCAACTCCTGAGCAAACAAAGATACGCGCAACTCTTCGAGCAACCAACGAAATTCAATCAATTTAGGATCAGCATCAACACCCGATTTACGCGGCGTGCGTTGCCATGCTTGAGCGACGCTGTTCCAGTCTGCGAGTAATTTCGCATCGCGGGTCGGATCTGCACGTAGTTTGTCCATGCGTACCGTGATCGCTTTGAGATAGCGGGGGTAATGCGCTAACTGCGCGAAATCGACTTCGGCGATGAAGCGTTTGGTGACTAGATTTTGCAGTTGCTGTTGCATATCTGCCGCTGCCTGCGCATGGGCTTTGAGGCCTTGTAGCTTCTTCGGCAAGCTGTAGTATTCGGCCAAAATTAAGCCTGCTAAGCGGGCGATTTCATTGGCTAGTAAATTGAGTCTGGCTTTGCCCTCGTCGCGGCGTTTGTTGAACTCGCCAGAATTCTTCGGCAGCGGCGATTGCATGAAAGCGCGATCTAAAGCGGTCGTAACGATTTGCTCGCGCAGCTCTTCCTGCGAACCTAGCGACATAAACTGCATGCCCATTTGCTGTAAGCCGGGGATGTTTTTCTCTAAGAACTTGACTTGTTCTTTCATCTGCAAAGCGAACAAACGACGTAAGCCAGAATGATGGACGCGCCCTGCTTCATCGGGGTCGTCGAAGACTTCGATGTGGCAGTGCGTTTGTTTATCGACTAAAGCTGGGTAACCGATTAAGGTTTGTTTGCCTTGTTGGACTTCCAGTAATTCTGGGAGTTCGTCGAAAGTCCAGGCGGTTAAATTCTCTTGTTGGATGGTTGGGGCTTTTGTTTCTGCTTTGCTTGCAATTTTTGCTGAATTTAACGACACTGTATTCCCGCTTTCGCGGGAATGGAGGTTAACAATGGTTTCGGTTGCTGATGATTTAGAGCTATCTAGCAAAGCTAGTTTATCCGCACTAGCAATCTTCTGAAAACTCTCGCGTGCTTGTGAGCCGAATTCGGCGCGTAGCGTGGCGAGGTTGCGACCCATTTCTAATTGACGTCCATGCTCATCAACGATCTTAAAATTCATCGTCAGATGAGCTGGCAATAATTCGAATTTAAAATCCGTAGTTAAGCATTGCAGCCCTTTTTGCTCACGGATATCGGCGATTAAGGTTTCTAAGAAATTACCTCTGCCGAATTCATTACGTTCACAGAATCCAGCGGCGTAATCAGGCAGCGGTACGCAATGACGGCGGATTTTTTGTGGTAGTGATTTGATCAGCAACTGCACTTTTTCTTTCACCATACCAGGCACTAGCCATTCGCAGCGATCGCTTGATACTTGATTCAGTGAGAATAAAGGTATCCACAGCGTGACACCATCACGTGGACTGCCCGGTTCAAAATGATACGAGAGTTGCAAACCCACGCCTGAGACTTGCATAGTCTTAGGAAACACATCGGTGGTAATGCCTGCCGCTTCGTGGCGCATTAACTCGTCTTTGTTCAGATAGAGCAATTTAGGATTGCCCTTGGTTGCTTCTTTATGCCATTGCTCAAACAAGACCGCGTTATACACATCCGCAGGTAAATGTTTGTCGTAGAACGCAGCGATTAAGTGATCGTCGACCAGCACGTCCTGACGACGTGATTTGTGCTCGATGTTTTCAATTTCGCGTATCAGTTTTTGGTTGAACGCTAAAAACGGCGCACGGGTATCGAAGTCGCCTTCAACCAGTGCATCACGAATGAATATCTCACGCGCTTCTTTCGGGTGCGTTAAGCCGTACTGTATGCGTCTTTGGCTGTACACGACTAAGCCATACAAAGTCGCGCGTTCAAAGCCTGACACTTGACCAGTACGCTTTTCCCAACGTGGTTCACCGTAAGACTTTTTGAGTAGATGCCCGCCAACTTTTTCTAGCCATTCCGGTTGAATCTGCGCGAGGCAGCGACCATACAAGCGAGTGGTATCAACCAGCTCTGCCGCCATAATCCATTTACCGGCTTTTTTCGCCATGTAAGAACCAGGCCAAATATAAAACTTGATAGCGCGTGCGCCTAAGTAATGCGAATCTTCTTCCGATTTAAAGCCGATATTGCCGAGCAAACCCGTCAATAAAGCGAGGTGCAATTGCTCGTACGTCGCAGGTGCTTCGTTGAGACGCCAGCCCTGCTCTTTAACGATGGTTAGCAATTGCGAATGGACTTCACGCCATTCACGTAGACGCATTTGACTTAAGAAGTTACTGCGGCAATTATCTTGTAATTGGCGGTTGGTTTTTTTGTGCTCTATCGCGTCTTCAAACCATTTCCAGATTTTGAGATAAGACGTGAACTCGGATTTTTCATCAGCGAACTTCTTATGCGCCAAATCGGCGGCAGTTTGCGCATCCATAGGTCGATCGCGCGGATCTTGCACCGATAAGGCTGCGGCAATAATCAAAACTTCGCTTAAGGCTTGATTGTCACGCGCCGCTAAAATCATGCGACCCACGCGGGGATCTAGCGGCAACTTTGCAAGTTCTTTACCGACAGCTGTCAATTCATTGCTGTCATCCATGGCGCCCAACTCTTGCAGGAGTTGGTAACCATCAGCAATCGCACGGCCGGGTGGTGGCTCGATAAAGGGAAAGCTCTCAACATCCGTGAGGCGCAATGATTTCATCCGCAAAATAACGGCGGCTAAGGACGAACGCAGGATTTCTGGTTCGGTAAATGCGGTGCGTTGTTTAAATTCTTGCTCATCATAGAGGCGAATGCACACACCAGCGGCGACACGACCGCAACGACCTGCGCGTTGATTCGCCGCCGATTGAGCGATGGCTTCGATTTGCAATTGCTCAACTTTATTTTTATAGCTGTAGCGCTTCACGCGTGCTAAACCGGCATCGACCACATAGCGGATGCCTGGCACGGTCAAGGAAGTTTCGGCTACATTCGTCGCTAAGACGATACGACGCGCATTCGATATTTTAAACACGCGTTCCTGTTCTTGTGCGGATAAACGTGCAAACAAAGGCAAGATTTCTACATGCGGTGGATGATGCTTACGCAAAGCTTCCGCCGCATCACGAATCTCACGCTCACCCGGCAAAAACACCAGTACATCGCCAGAACCAATGCGACACAATTCATCCACTGCATCCGTAATCGCGACCATCAGATCACGTTCTTTATCTTTTTCATCCGCCTGAATTGGGCGATAGCGCAACTCCACTGGATACAAACGTCCGGATACTTCAATCACAGGCGCGGCTTTATCGTTCTCACCGAAGTGATTGGCAAAGCGTTGTGCATCAATCGTCGCCGAGGTGATGATCACTTTCAAATCGCGACGCTTAGGCAAAATCTGCTTCAAGTAGCCGAGCAAGAAATCAATATTTAAACTACGTTCATGCGCTTCATCGATGATGATGGTGTCGTATTGGCGTAAGAGTGGATCAGTCTGCGTTTCCGCTAACAAGATACCGTCAGTCATCAGCTTGACCGAGGCACCTTTGGTCAAAGTATCCGTAAAGCGGACTTTAAAGCCGACGTGCTCGCCCAAAGGAGAATTCAATTCTTGCGCAATCCGTTTGGCCGTCGATGATGCAGCGATACGACGTGGTTGAGTATGGCCGATCAAGCCTTTTAGACCGCGCCCTAGTTCCAGACAAATTTTAGGCAATTGCGTGGTTTTACCTGAACCGGTTTCACCACAGACGATGATGACCTGATTTTTCTGAAGTGCTTCGGCGATTTCTTCGCGTCTACCTGAGACAGGTAATTCTTCAGGATAAGTAATAACCGGCGGCGGATTGCGGAAAGGCAGCGTTGGCTCAGATCGTGTTTCTGGCTTTTTCGGCGGCATTGTTCGCGCCTGTGGCTGCTTATTCGCACTCACCGACGCAGGTTTATTTCCTGACTGAATAGCATTTTCTGTACGATTTTGCGGCTTCGCAGGTTTACCAGCCTTTTCCTTTTTCGGGAAATTTGCCGGTTTTGCTTGTTGTTGGGCTGCCTGACGCAGGTTATCGCGCAATTGACGTAGGTCTGAAGCGACTTTTTCCGGAGAATTTGTATTTGTTTTGTTAGATGACATAGTACCTGCGATTATAATTCGTCCATGGAAAATTCTGTTCAATTCGTTCACTGGTTGCGCTCGGTCGCACCCTATATTCATGCATTCCGTGGAAAGACCTTTGTGGTTGCCTTTCCTGGAGAACTCGTGGTGGCCGGCGCCCTGCCCGTTTTGGCACAGGATTTGTCGCTATTGCATGCACTCGGCATTAAGATTGTTATCGTGCATGGCTCGCGTCCTCAGGTTGCCGAGCAACTCGCGCTACGTAATGTCGAAGGCCGTTTTCACAATGGCATACGCATTACTGATACCGCTGCGCTCGAATGTTCCAAGGAAGCCGCTGGTGAATTGCGTTTAGATATTGAGGCGGCATTTAGTCAGGGTCTGCCAAATACGCCAATGGCACATTCGGCCATTCGTATTATTTCCGGTAATTTTGTGACTGCAAAGCCGATTGGCATTGTGGATGGTGTCGATTTCCAATTAACGGGAACCGCACGCAAAGTCGCATACGACACGATCGATAGAGTACTCGATGCTGGCAATTTGGTATTGCTCTCTCCTTTAGGTTTTTCTCCGACAGGTGAAGCATTTAATCTGACGATGGAAGATGTTGCAGTTTCCGCAGCGAATGCGCTGCGTGCAGATAAGCTCATCTTCATTTCCGAAACGCCCATGATGATAGACCGTGATGGCGATGAGATACGCGAGCTGTCTTATAAGCAAGCTGAAACCGAATTGGCTGCCAATTATTTGACGTCTGAGTCTGCTTTTTATCTCGAACATGCTGTCAAAGCCTCTCGTGGCGGCGTGCCGCGTATTCATATCGTGCCATATAAAATTGATGGTTCCGCCTTACTGGAATTGTTTACTCATGATGGCGTCGGTACCATGATTTCTACAGAAAATCTGGAAAGCCTGCGTGAAGCCACAGTGGAAGACGTGGGCGGTATTATTAAATTGATTGAGCCTTTGGAAGCCGATGGCACCTTAGTTAAACGTGGTCGCGAATTGATAGAACGTGAAATCAACTACTTCTCGGTGATTGAACATGATGGTGTGATCTTTGGTTGTGCCGCACTTTATCCATTCCCTTTCGACAAGATGGGCGAAATGGCGTGTTTGACCGTTAACCCCGATGTACAAAGCCAAGGTGACGGCGAGCGTATTTTAAAGCACATGGAAAAACGGGCACGTCGCGCTGGATTCCACTCGCTATTTGTCCTCACTACGCGTACCGCACATTGGTTCTTGAAGCGTGGTTTTGTCCAGGCAACGGTCGACGATCTGCCAAAAGACAGACAAAAAATGTACAACTGGCAGCGTAAATCTTTAGTCTTAATCAAGCAGCTGTAAGCCCGATAGCCGACTTGATTTTGGAATCAAACGTATAATCTCAGCATTACCACCGTAGAATTTGAATTATTAAAGGAGTACCGATTATGGCCCGCATGGTCCACTGCATTAAATTAGACAAAGAAGCCGAAGGTTTAGATTTTCCTACTTACCCAGGTGAATTAGGCAAAAAAATATACGAAAGCGTATCCAAAGAAGCTTGGGCTGCTTGGTTAAAACATCAAACGATGCTGGTCAATGAAAATCGTTTGAATCTGGCCGATACCCGTGCCCGTAAATATCTGGCAACGCAAATGGAAAAGCATTTCTTTGGCGACGGTGCCGATGCTGCGCAAGGTTATGTTCCGCCTGCGGATTAATATTTGGATTTCGATCTATATTTCTCATAAAAAAAGCGACTCTAAGGTCGTTTTTTTTACTTAAATCGATAACGACATTGGCCTAAACCAACGTAAAACCGGCATCACTAATACCGATTAGTTTAATCGCAGCTTGGATATCTGTAGCGGTCACAGCGGCCGCAATCGCAACTCCTTTAGAATAGGACTCTTCTGGCGTATTGTAATTAATACCTTGTTCTATCGCAAAAAATTTGCCTACTGTAAATTTATTGTCCAGTAAGTCAGCGACATATCCAAAATCGGCTTTTCCCTTAAAGCCATGAGCAGAATCTAAAATTGATTTAATT